>NZ_JBCOJC010000033.1:0-28710 GCF_040925905.1 Enterococcus sp. 2201sp1_2201st1_C11_2201SCRN_220225 | reverse complement strand
GAATGGATTAAACTCGCCAAAAAACTTTCCACTTGGATTATGTTGGCTATCTTAGTTGGCTCAACGATAGGAATCACTGTGATTATTAAAGTGGCTAATCCAGAGGCAATGAAAGCAAACGATCTCTTTGCTACGTTGACAGATATGACTTCCTTTTTAAATCTCTTTGTTGTCGTGGTAGCCGCCTCTTCAATTGCGGAAGAATTTTCCCGGGGAACGATTAAATTTCTTTTGATTCGCCCTTATTCTCGGACCCAGATTTTTGCTGCTAAATTTATGAACTCTCTCTTGTTTGCCATCTTAGGAACGGTGGTTTTAGGGATTACGAGTTTTGTTTCCGCCAATCTGATTTTAAAAAGTCAGTCTCCTTTGGCTGTTATGACAAGTTATGGCACTTGGTCAGCTTTGCAAGTGGCGCTGGTGACCGCCTTTGTAAATCTAATTTTAGTGATTTTGTATTTGACCATTACCATGTTTATTTCAGCCACCATGCGTTCTCAAGCTATGGCAGTGGGCTTAGGCGGGGGAGTACTCTTTGGCAGTTCCTTGGTTAACAGTTTCTTAGCAATCGGTATTGCAAAATATCCTTGGCTTAAATGGAATCTCTTTAATACATTGAATATCCGTGAGACAATTCCCCAATTAGCGGGAATAAAATTAGATTCCTATTTCACGCTAGACTTTTGGCAATCTCTGGGGGCATTAGGGATTTACAGTGTTTTATTTTACTTCTTTGCCAACTGGATTTTCAGTGCTAGAGACGTAGCGTTAAGTTAATGAATCGGTATTTTGGGTGATTGACAGGAAATTCCCAAAATACCTTTTCTTTTAGCGCGTTTTCTAGTAGAATTACTAATTGGAATGTGGTTTGGCTAAGTCCAGACTAGAATTATGGGAAAGGAGCGATTGCTATGGTTTCAACACCTCTTGTAGTAGTATTTGTAGTTATTGGTGCATTATTAGGCGCAGTGGGCGGCTTTTTCCTTGCCCGTAAATATATGCAAGATTATTTTGAAAAAAATCCTCCCGTTAATGAGGACATGTTACGCACAATGATGATGTCAATGGGGCAAAAGCCTTCAGAGAAAAAAATTCGTCAAATGATGCAACAGATGAAGTCACAAAACAGCACTTCCAAAAAGAAGTAAACGGTGACTTTTTTGTAGAAACGGGCCGATTTTGTGGTCCGTTTTTTTGTGCTTTCAACAAGACTAGCAATGGAATGGGTAAAGATTATGAGTAAAAGAAAAGGAGGGGAATCATGTCGATATTTCGTAAGTTAGGCTGGTTTTTTAAACAAGAAAAACGCTCTTATACCATCGGGATTACCTCGTTGATTCTCGTAGCGTTTTTGCAATTGATTCCGCCAAAAGTAATCGGCATTATTATTGACACGATCGCTGACGGAAAATTAAAGATACAAACCGTTTTATTTTGGGTAGTTATTTTAGTTTTGGCAGCCATTGGCCAATATGTTTTTCGCTATGTGTGGCGAACCCATATTTGGGGCAGTGCTGCTCGCTTGGAAAAAGATTTGCGCCGGCAACTTTTTGATCATTTTACGAAGATGGATCATGTTTTTTATCAAGAACACCGCACTGGCGATTTGATGGCCCATGCTACTAATGACTTGAATGCCATTCAAAACGTAGCGGGGGCTGGGATTTTAACCTTTGTGGATTCCTTTATTACCGGTGGCGCAACGGTGGTGGCGATGTTGCTTTTTGTAGATTGGCGTTTAACGTTGATTGCATTGATTCCCATGCCTTTTTTAGGATTGACTTCCCGGGTTTTGGGCTCTAAACTGCACGATGCTTTCAGAGAAGCTCAAGAAGCATTTTCCACCATTAATGATAAAACCCAAGAAAGCATTACGGGAATCAAAGTAATCAAAACCTTTGGGCAAGAACTAGAAGACATTGCCGATTTTCAAGGTCAAATCGACAATGCGATTGTGAAAAATCGCCGTGTTAATTTTTTAGATGCATTGTTTGACCCTTTCATTACCCTCATTATTGGTTTGAGCTATGTCTTGACGATTATTGTTGGTGGTAATTTTATTATGGAAGATATTATTACCATTGGGCAGTTAGTATCATTTATCAGTTATATTGGCATGTTGGTTTGGCCGATGTTTGCCATTGGTCGCCTATTCAATGTGTTGGAACGAGGCAATGCGAGTTATGACCGAGTTTCAGAATTGTTAGGAAAAAAGACTCATATTAAGTTGAATCCTAAAGCCTTGGACACACCAGCTAGGGGCGGATTAAATGTGGAAATTGCCAAATTTCAGTATCCCGATGATGAAAGCCCGGCCTTATCTCAAATAAAATTTACTTTAGCAGAAGGGGAAACCATTGGGATTGTAGGACGAACGGGTGCAGGAAAGACCACTTTGATGAAATTGTTACTGCGACAATATGACGATTACCAAGGTCAAATTGTCTATGGGGCTATTGATAGCAAAGATTACACCTTAGATGCCCTTTTGCATTCCATTGGCTATGTTCCTCAAGATCATTTCTTATTTTCCATGACGATTCGGGATAATATTCGCTTTGTCAATCCAAGGGCAAGTCAAGCACAAGTGGAGGCAGCAGCTCGGTTAGCAGCGATTCATGAAGACATTGAAGCTTTGCCTAATGGTTATGACACCATGGTTGGCGAGCGTGGTGTTTCTTTATCTGGAGGCCAAAAACAGCGGGTTTCCATTGCCAGAGCCTTACTAGTAGAACCAGAATTATTGATTTTAGATGATGCTCTATCTGCGGTGGATGCCACTACAGAAGAAGCGATTTTAAGTGGCTTGAAAGAAGTTCGGGCATCTAAGACTACGATTATTTCTGCCCACCGCTTAAGCTCTGTCATGCACGCCAAAGAAATCCTTGTCTTAGACGAAGGCAAAATAATTGAGCGAGGAAGTCATGAAGAGCTATTAGCCTTAGAAGGTTGGTATAAGAAAATGTGGGAGCGGCAACAATTAGAAGCCAAAATAGAAGGAGGGGTTCAGTAATGGAAAAACATCAATCTGAATGGAGTAAGTCGATTCCTTTTAGTGAACAAAAAGTGATTATTAAACGCATGTTTACCTTTGCGAAACCATTTAGAAAAACCTTCTATGGGGCGATTGTTTTTGCTTTATTGCTTTCGGTGGTAAATATCATTATGCCGCGGATTATTCAAACGTTTATGGATAATTATTTGACCCCGAAAACGGCTACTCAGTCGGTGATTTACTTTTTTGCAGCGCTGTATCTTTTTGGCGTATTGATGAAGGCGGTCATTTGGTTCTTTCAATGGTTTTTGTACTCCATGGCATCTTTACAAACTTTTCAATACATCCGGGTGAAGCTGTTTGAAAAATTGCATACACTGGGTATGCGTTACTTTGACCAAACGCCTGCCGGTTCCATTGTTTCTCGGGTTTCCAATGACACAGAAACTCTCTTTGACTTTTGGCATGTATTTTTAATGTTATTAACTGGTCTTTTCGCTGTGGGCTCTTCTTTTGTCGCCATGTTTATGATTGCACCTGAGATTGCGGTGGTGAATTTGATTTTCTTACCCATTCTTTTAGTTGTAATCTGGTATTATCAAAAATTCAGCTCGGTGATTTATCGAAATATGCGGGAAAAACTCAGTCAGTTGAATACCAAGCTAAACGAGTCGATTTCGGGCATGACGATTATCCAACAATTTCGCCAAGAAGCTCGAGTGAACGAAGAATTTGAAGCGATTAATGAGGACTATTTACACACTCGTTACGCAATGATCAAAACGAACTCACTATTACTAGCACCCATTATTAATTTGCTTTACGCCATTGCTGTAGCCATGAGTTTAACTTTGTTTGGTTTTGATGCATTACACTCTCCTGTGGAAGTAGGCTTGATCTATGCCTTCACCACTTATGTTCAAGGTTTTTTCAATCCCATGAACCAAATGATGGACTTTCTTTCTGTCTTCACGGATGGTGTGGTGGCAGCCAGCCGGATTTTAAAGATCATGGATGAAACAGAAGTTACCCCGCAGCAAAATCCCGGAGCCGATAAAAAGATAAGCTTAGGGAAAATTGAGTTTCGCAATGTGAGTTTTTCTTATGATGGGCAAAATGATGTCTTAAAAAATATTTCTTTTGTGGCAAATCCCGGAGAAACGGTGGCTTTAGTCGGACATACAGGTAGTGGGAAAAGTTCGATTATCAATGTGCTCATGCGCTTTTATGAATTTGGACAAGGACAAATTTTGATTGATGACGAGGATATTCGGAATTTTCCCATCGAAGAACTGCGGGAAAAACTGGGGCTCGTTTTACAAGATGCCTTTATGTTTTATGGCGATATTAGTGACAATATTCGTTTATTAAACAAAGACATCACTGATGAAGAAATCGTAGAAGCAGCAACGTTTGTTCAAGCAGATCATTTTATACGGGAGCTTCCCGGTGGCTATCATGCCAAAGTTATTGAACGAGGAGCCAGTTATTCCAGTGGTCAGCGCCAATTATTATCCTTTGCCCGTACCATGGTGACCAAGCCTAAAATTTTAATTTTAGACGAAGCCACCGCAAATATTGATACGGAAACAGAAGGCCTGATTCAAGAAGGCTTAGCCAATATGCGTCAAGGTCGAACAACGATTGCCATTGCCCACCGCTTGTCTACCATTCGAGATGCCAATTTAATCTTGGTTTTGGATAAGGGACGAATTGTGGAGCGAGGGACTCATCAAGCATTACTGGCACAAGGTGGACTTTACGGTGATATGTATAAGCTACAAAGTTCTGAAGAAGGTTGAAAGACTGTTAGTTCTAGGATTTTTACAGAACAAGTCGAGTAAAGTCAACTACTCAAAAAATCCGGGTTTTTTTGTCCCGGATTTTTTTGAGAAGTAAGAGGAAAAAATGAGCGTTTCTCATAAAATGCTTGGAAGGAAATAAAAAAGATTACAAAAAAATTTATTATTTTGTTGACAGCGTTTTCTTTTGTTGTTAAGATAAACGTGTTAATTGAATAGGCAAATTATGGATAGTGATTGTGCAAACAAGCTAAACCTGATGAACACACCTTTATTTCGTGTGGGTTCATTGGGTTTTTTCTATGCACTAAAAGGAGGGGAGAAAAGAAAGACGCAATTTTTTTGGAAGCGTTGACATCACCGGCGTTGTTATTTATCATTAAATTATAATAAAAATGAACAAATGATGAATAATGTATTGGAAAGGAGGTCGGTGAAGCATTTATGAAAATTGTCAAGATTTTAAATAACAATGTGGTGCTTTCTCGTGATGAAAAGGATAAAGAGGTTATTGTGATGGGGCGGGGTCTAGCTTTTCAAAAGAAAATTGGTGAGACGCTGGAAGAAGAACTCATTGACAAACGCTATCAATTAGAAGATGGAATTTCTCGACAATTTCAAGAATTACTAATGGATGTTCCTTTAACCTATTTGAAATTAGCTACGTCCATTATTGACTATGCGAAAGAAACACTGAAAACTCCATTGAGTGATTCGATTTATATTTCCGTAACCGATCACTTGTACACCGCCGTTCAAAGAGTGAAAAGTGGTGTCCGAGTGCGAAATATCCTCTTATGGGACATTAAACGTTTTTATCCTGAAGAGTTCGCTATTGGCAAAAAAGCAACAAATAAGATTTTAGAAAAGTATCAACTAGATTTGGGAGAAGATGAAGCAGGCTTTATTGCTTTACACTTAGTTAATGCTCAAACTCATAAAGGCCAACAAGATGTTTATGAACTAACTGAGCTAATGCAGGAAATTACTCAGATTGCTAGTTTTTATTTCAAAACACCTTTTGATGAGGATTCGGTTTATTTTTACCGTTTTTCCACTCATTTGCGCTTTTTCGCTGCACGAATTATGAGTGGCAATCAATTAGTGGATGAAACCGATCAGGAATTATTAGATATTATTCAACTGAAATACCACAATGCTTATCAATGTGTGCTGAAAATTGAAGGCTATATCAAGCAAAAGTATTCCTATGGCATGACCAATGATGAAAAACTTTATTTGACCGTTCATTTAGCTCGATTGGTACAAAAAGCTAGTCAGTAATTAAGTAGAAAGATTTAGTAATAAGCACAATAAACCGTTGTATACAATAAGGAGGAAAGAACATGGGGAAATATCAAGAATTAGCAGAAAAAATTGTTGCAAATGTTGGGGGTAAGGAGAATATTAACAGCTTGACTCACTGCATTACCCGTCTTCGTTTTAAATTAAAAGATGAAGGCAAAGCCAATGATGATATTTTAAAAAATATGGATGGTGTGGTAACGGTTATGAAATCTGGGGGTCAATACCAAGTGGTAATTGGCAATCATGTACCAGCCGTTTATGAAGATGTTTTAAAAACAACGGGTCTTTCTGCAGATGATGGAGGTGAAGCATCTGGAGGAAATATCTTTAATCGAATTATTGATATTTTAAGTGGCTGTTTTCAACCTTTCCTAGGCGCTTTAAGTGCGGCGGGGATGATCAAGGGGGTTAATGCGCTATTAGTCTTTCTAAGTACGCAATTTGGCTGGTTTACCTACACATCAACGGGTGGAACTTATCAAATGCTCAATGCCATTGGGGACTCTATCTTCTTCTTTATGCCGGTCATTTTAGGCTATACGGCAGCGCGGAAATTTGGTTTGAATACGATGATTGGAATCGTCATTGGGGCAGCGCTTTGTTATCCATCCATCCAATTAGACGCTATGAGCGCGGCTTTTTCTGAAGGGGCAATACATTCACTATTTGGTCTAGCAGCTTATGAAACGTTCCTAGGTATTCCATGGGTAGCAGGTAATTACACTAGCTCGGTTATGCCAGTTATCTTTATTGTAGCTTTTGCCGCTCAAATTCAAAAGCTAGCGAAAAAAGTAATTCCAGAACTGGTTCAAACTTTCTTCGTACCTTTCTTTGTCTTATTAATTGCATTGCCAGTGGGCTTTTTAGTCATTGGTCCGATCATTGGCTTTGCTACTGATTTATTAGGTCAAAGCTTCAACGCATTGATGGCTTTCTCACCAATTTTATATGGTTTGTTACTAGGTGCTTTATGGCAAGTCTTAGTAATCTTTGGTCTTCATTGGTCGGTTATTCCTTTGGCCATTATGCAAGTGACTGAAACTGGTATGAGCCAAGTGTTGTCTGGTACCTTTGCCGCAAGCTTTGCTCAAACCGCCGTAATTATTGCCATGTTCTTCAAATTAAATGACAAGAAATTGAAAACCTTAGCGATTCCTGCCATAATTTCTGGATTCTGTGGGGTAACAGAACCGGCTATTTATGGGTTATCTTTACCGAAGAAAAAACCATTTTTCTACTCCATGGTTGGTGGCGCTGTGGGTGGCATGATCATGATGATGCAAGGAGCGACCGCTTACCAAATGGGGGGCTTAGGGGTCTTTGGCATCGTGAGCTACATTTCACCTGAAGGGGATGCTTCCGGGGCTTTGACTGCCATTATTGCTATTATTGTGGCGATGGTCATCGCCTTTGGTTTAACTTTCTTCTTCTGGAAAGACGATGAAGTAGTGGAAGAACAAGATGAAGCCAATAAAATCTTGCGTAAAGAAGTCATTACTACTCCAGTTCAAGGAACAATCATGCCTTTAGCTAGCTCAAAAGATGAAGCTTTTGCTCAAGGTGTTTTAGGGAAAGGGGTTGTGGTTCATCCAGAAAAAGGGGAAGTGGTAGCTCCATTTGATGGCACTGTTATGACCTTATTTCCAACTAAACATGCCATTGGTTTGATTTCTGATAATGGATTGGAACTCTTGATTCATATTGGATTGGACACGGTGCAATTAGAAGGTAAGTACTTTACGGCTCATGTAAAACAAGGAGACAAGGTAAAACGAGGCCAAAAATTGGTAACTTTTGATATGAATGCAATTAAAGAAGCAGGCTTTAGCGTGGAAACACCAATCATTATTACCAATAGTGGAGATTACTTGGACATTATTGAAAGTGATAAAAAAACTGTAACGTGTTCGGATGAATTGATTACTGCCTTAGCTTAAAATAAAACAAATGCAAAACAAGAGAGGGCCAGGTGTCCTCTCTATTTTGCTCTTTTTTAATAGATTAGGATAACTATGTTTGGCTTTACGATTACTATCAATTAGGTAAGAAAGAATCTTGTAAGCGAATGGATTTGGCGATTGGAGTTTCTGCCATAACAGCTACTGTGGAGGGGCGTTTGTCGATTAAGGCACCTGTTTCGATTAAGTGATCGAGATTTTGCTGGTAGTTTTCACTAAAAACGCAACAATACAATAGATTCAGCAAATAAGTGACAGAAGTATTAATGGAAAAATTACCAATTTTGGAATACAGCCGTTCTCTCGTAGTCATTTTCAAAGAACAAGTTGCCAGTTGACTGATTTCATTGTCTCCAATGCTAGTAATGGCAATAAAAGGAATGGCACTTTTTTTTAAGATAGTGGCAATTTGGCACAGATTGTGATTTTCCCCCGTGTAAGAAATTAATATGCCACAACTGTCAGGGGGCATATTAAAGGCTTCATAAGCCTCTTCTCCAGGAGTTGCTTGGGAGGCAGATTTACCGATGCGATTCATCTTTAAGAGAAAGTCCTGGGAAATCAAGCGATTGGCATTACTGCCAAAGACTTTGATTTGTTGGGAGGCTAATAAGAGTTGCTTAGACTGATTTAACTCATCATGCTGGACTAAAGACAACGTATCATCCAAGGTCGAATGCTCCAAAGCAGTGAGTTTTTGAGCAATTGTTGTAATTCCATCTGTAGGTAAAAAGGGCAGATTGGCATCGATTTTTTGAAAATGTTTGGTTAAATAACGTTCTTCGGCTAAAAAATCTTCTTTTAGTTCTATCCAACCGTGGTAACCTAATTTTTTTGCTACGCGAATCAAAGTGGAAGGATGAACGAAATTTCGCTGGGCAATTTGTTGTACGGTTAAGTACTGTAGTTCTTCGCTATGATTGCAAATATCCTCCACTAAAAGTTTTTCAGCGCTGGAAAAACGAGTTTCTTCCATGCGTTCACGAATCAACATACTTTTCTCCTCCCTTAGCTTTCTTATTTACGAATAGTATAACTTTTTTGTAAATAGTAATACAAGAAGTTGTGATGATTATTTGATTTGATTATTTTTTAAGGGTTTTCATTCACGTTTGTTTACAAAAATATTAATGAGATTCAGAATTTATGTAAATATAAGTGGAAGTAATGCTAGTGTACTAGTAAATAAAATTTACAAATACGATAATAAAAGTGTAAAAGACAAGGAGGCTTGGCTATGACAGGAGTAAAAATTGCCACAATTGGTGGGGGTTCTAGTTACACACCAGAATTAATGGAGGGCTTTATCAAACGCTATGAGGAATTGCCCATTCGTGAAATTTGGTTAGTGGATGTTGAAGAAGGGCGAGAAAAGCTAGAAATCGTGGGGGCTATGGCGCAACGGATGTGGGACGCTTCTCCTTATGATGTGGAAGTTCACTTAACCTTAAATCGAAAAGAAGCGCTACAAGATGCTGATTTTGTCACTACTCAATTTCGAGTAGGGCTTTTAAATGCGCGGATTAAAGATGAACGGATTCCTGCTTATTATGGCATGTTAGGCCAAGAAACGAACGGTGCTGGGGGGATGTTTAAAGCATTTCGCACGGTGCCGATTATCTTAGAAATTGTGGAAGATATGAAACGCTACTGTCCTGATGCTTGGCTGGTTAATTTTGCCAATCCTAGTGGGATGGTTACTGAGGCTGTAGTGCGTTACGGCAAGTGGGACAAAGTCATTGGGTTATGTAATGTTCCAGTAATGGCCACTATGCTAGAGCCCGGTTTAATCGGTAAAAACCAAGGAGAGTTGATTTACAAATTTGCCGGTTTGAATCATTTCCACTGGCATAAAGTGGCAGATAGTAAAGGCCATGATGTGACCATGGAACTGATTGACAAGATGTACCAAGAAGATAACGGTTTGCCGAAAAATATTTATGACATTCCTTTTGAAAGAGAGCTTTTGGAGCAGATGAAGATGATTCCTTGTGCGTATCATCGTTATTATTATCAAGAAGAGGAGATGCTGGCCCATTCATTAGAAGAATATCAGACCATTGGTACTCGAGGCCAACAAGTTAAAGAAACAGAGGCGGAACTCTTTGAACTCTATAAAGATCCGCAGCTTAATTACAAACCTGAACAATTGTTGCAACGGGGTGGTGCTTATTATTCCGATGCAGCTTGTGAAACCATTGCTTCCATTTATGCTAATAAAGAAACTCAAATCGTAGTTTCCACTAAAAATGAAGGAGCAGTACCCGATTTACCAGCAGATTGTGTAGTGGAAGTGACTGCTTATGTGGGTGCACAAGGAGCGCGCAATGTGGCTTTTGGAAAGTTACCTACAGCAGAAAAAGGCTGGCTGCAAGTTATGAAAGCTATGGAACTTTTAACCATTGAAGCTGCGGTGACTGGGGATTATGGCACTGCTTTACAAGCTTTTACATTGAATCCGCTGGTTACTTCTGGAGCTACTGGAAAACGGGTGATGGATGAATTGTTTATCGCGCACAAGAAACATCTGCCAAACTTTAAAACAGCTATTGAAAAATTGGAAGCTAAAGGCATTACTGTTCAAGATGAAATCGCCTCTAATTTAGAAAAAGTAGAGGTTTAAGGAAAAGAAAGAGTGGGTTTATGAGGCAAAAAATTATTTTTCTTGATGTAGATGGGACTTTGGTGGATTATGAAAATCGCTTACCGCTATCGGCTTTAGATGCTGTAGAAAAAGCTCGAGGGAAGGGCCACTTGGTTTACTTAGTTACCGGACGCAGTAAAGCTGAACTTTACGGGGATATTTCAGCCTTGGAGCACGATGGGTTTATTGGTGGTAATGGCAGTTATATTGAAGTAGGCCAGCAAGTAATTAAAGAAGAAACACTGTCGGTAATGCAAACAAAAGAGATTGTAGATTGGCTCCATGAACGAGGGCTCGCTTTTTATTTGGAAGCCAATAGTGGCCTTTATGGCAGTGATAACTTCGAAAGTCGCGGGCAAAGCACTATTCAAGAATATGCAAAAGGCAAAGGGCAGAACGTCTCCACAGTAAGAGAGGTTTTTCCAGAGTTATTAGTAGGCGTTGATTTATATCGCAGTGATATTAACAAAATCAGCTTTATTTTAGATTGTTACCAAGATTTTCTAGATGCTTGTGAACGATTTCCAGATTTGAAGCCGGGAACATGGGGAGGAGTAGGGGAATCCGCGTTATTTGGTGATTTGACCCGTAACAATATCAACAAAGGTTCCGCAGTAAGGCAATTACTGGCGCATCTAGACATTGACCCAGCTGATAGTTTGGCATTTGGAGATGCGAAAGTAGACATTCCCATGTTAGAAGCAGCTGGAGTTGGTGTTTCCATGGGCAATGGAGGACCGGAAATTACTGCCATGGCGGATTTTATTACAAAAGATGTGAATGAAGATGGAATTTGGCATGCCTTTGAACATTTTCAATTGCTATAAAAACAAACAATTAAGGAGCGTATACAAATGGGATTTCGTAAAGACTTTTTATGGGGTGGCGCAACGGCAGCCAATCAATGTGAAGGAGGCTATCAAGAAGATGGCCGAGGCTTAGCAAATGTGGATGTGGTGCCGATTGGCAAAGACCGTTTTCCAATAATTTCTGGAGATATGAAAATGCTGGACTTTGATGATGAACATTTTTATCCGGCAAAAGTTGCCATTGACATGTACCATCATTGGAAAGAAGATATTGCAATGTTTGCGGAAATGGGCTTTAAGACTTATCGGCTGTCCATTGCGTGGTCACGGATTTTTCCTAAGGGAGATGAGAGTGAGCCTAATGAAGCAGGTTTACAATTTTACGAAAATATCTTTAAAGAATGCCAAAAGTACGGCATTGAACCTTTAGTGACCATCACGCATTTTGATTGCCCAATTCATTTAATCGAAAAATATGGTGCTTGGCGCAGTCGTGAGTTAGTAGGTTTTTATGAAAATCTATGTAAAGTAATCTTTAACCGCTACAAAGGTTTGGTGAAATACTGGCTGACTTTTAACGAAATCAATATGATTTTACATGCACCCTTTATGGGAGCTGGCTTGAACTTTGAACCAGGAGACGACAAAGAACAAATCAAATACCAAGCTGCCCATCACGAACTGTTGGCTTCGGCTATTGCTACCAAAATCGCCCATGAAGTAGATCCGGAAAATAAAGTGGGCTGTATGTTAGCCGCTGGGGCATATTATCCCTATAGTTGTAAACCAGAAGATGTCTGGGCTTCTCGTCAAGAAGACCGGGAGAACTACTTCTTTATCGATGTGCAATCCCGTGGAGAATACCCAGCCTACGCTTTAAAGAAAATGGAACGAGAAGGCATTAAAATCCAAATGGAAGAAGGAGATTTAGAATTCTTAAAAGCACACACAGTAGACTTTATTTCTTTTTCTTATTACTCTTCTCGAGTAGCCACTACCGATCCAAAACTTTTGGAACAAACTCAAGGAAATATCTTTGCTTCCGTGAAAAATCCTTATTTAGAGGCCAGCGAATGGGGTTGGCAAATTGACCCGTTAGGCTTCCGGATTACGCTAAATGATATTTACGATCGCTACCAAAAACCATTGTTCGTAGTGGAAAATGGTTTAGGAGCTGTCGATGAACCAGACGAAACCGGCTACGTAGAGGATGAGTATCGCATTAACTATTTAGCAGAACATATCAAGGCCATGAAAGATGCAGTGGAAATTGACGGTGTGGATCTCTTAGGATACACCACTTGGGGCTGTATCGATTTGGTTTCTGCCGGCACCGGAGAAATGAAAAAACGCTATGGCTTTATCTATGTGGATCGAGACAATGAAGGTAACGGAACCTTAAAACGCAGCAAGAAAAAATCCTTTAACTGGTATAAAAAAGTGATTGCCACAAATGGTGAAGACTTAAGCAATTAAATCATTAAACAGAGGTGGGGATGTCCTCACCTCTATTTAGGAAGAAAAGAGGGAAAGTATGGGATTTCCAAAGGATTTTTTATGGGGTGGTGCTACAGCGGCCAATCAATATGAAGGCGGCTATCTTTCTGGGGGGAAAGGCTTAAGCACTTTAGATGCCATTACCGGTGGCAGTAAAGATCATCCCCGGATGATTACTTATAAAACAAAAGCAGGTCAAGTTGAACGAGTCAACCGAGAAGCTAGTTTGCCAGTGGGTGCTACAGGTTTTGTAGATGAAAATCAGTATTACCCTAGTCATATGGCTACGGATTTTTACCATCATTGGCAAGAAGACATTGCCTTGTTTGCAGAAATGGGCTTTACCTGTTTTCGCATGTCTATTTCCTGGGCCCGGATTTGTCCGAAAGGGGATTTGGAAGTAAATGAAGAAGGGCTAGTTTTTTATGAACGAATTTTTGATGAGCTATTAAAATACGGTATCCAGCCTGTGGTGACCATTAACCATTTTGATATTCCTATGTTTTTGGCAGATCATTATGATGGCTGGAGTGATCGCAAAGTTGTCGATTATTTCTTATTCTTTTGCGAGACGCTTTTTAAGCGCTATCAAGGTAAAGTAACCCATTGGATGACGTTTAATGAGATTAATTTTTTACGCAGTTGGACGCAAATTGGCATTCATCAAAACGACCCTCAAACTTTGTGGCAAGCTCGCCATCATTTGTTTGTGGCCAGTGCCAAAGCAGTAATGTTAGGTCATGAAATTGATCCTCGTAACCAAATCGGCATGATGATTGCCTATATTCCCAGCTATCCCATGACCGCAAATCCAGAAGATGTATTAGCAGCCTTGCAGTTTAACCGGCAACAAGAAAGTTTTATTGATATTCAAGTCAAAGGACATTATCCGGCTCATTTGTTGAAACAGTTGGAGCGTGAGGGTGTATTAATCAAGAAAGAGCCGGGAGATGATGAATTATTAGCACAAGGTTGTGTGGATTATATTGGTTTTAGTTATTATATGTCCACCGCTTCTTCTGCTAATCCTAAAAAGGTGAAATACGTTGGCGGCAATCAAATGCCCGCAGTAAAAAATCCTTATTTAGAAGAGAGTGATTGGGGCTGGGCGATAGATCCATTAGGCTTACGGATTTCGTTATGTCAGCTTTATGATCGTTATCAAGTACCTTTGTTTATTGTGGAGAATGGCTTTGGTGCTATTGATCAAGTACAAGACAATGGAGAGATTTACGATGATGATCGCATTTCTTACTTTCAAAAGCACATTGCAGCCATGAGAGATGCTGTGGAATTAGACGGCGTGGATTTGATGGGGTATACTCCTTGGGGCTGTATTGACCTGGTTTCGGCCGGTACTGGCGAAATGAAAAAACGTTACGGCTTTATCTATGTGGATTTAGATGACCAAGGACATGGAAGCCTTAGTCGCAGTCGCAAAAAATCTTTCTACTGGTATCAAAAAGTGATTAAGACAAACGGACTAGACTTAGACAATAACTAAATGAAAATAAGGAAAAGATTGTGAGACAAGTTATTTTCAAGTGATAAATAGCGAACGTTCTAATACATCCTTTAAGCAAAGATATGACAAAAAAATTTCACGACAACAGTTGTGTCTTAGTCCGTAGAACGAACGCTATCATACGTCTAAAGAGAAAAAGTCAGTGTTTGAAATTTTTAACGATGAAAAGACAAGCAACTTCCCATAATGTTTAATGGGAGTTGCTTGTCTTTTGCTCGTGGCTCACGTTTGGTAGTGTTCGGTTCGGAGGACGATGACACGATTATTGTCACGGGATCTTATTTTAGTCTAACCAGGTTTGGCTTCACAAACTTTTAGGGTTAAATCGGGAATTGAATAGACAGATAGGAAAATTCAGGCTAAAATTAAAGGGATAACTAAAGCACGTAAGAGGAGTACATCTATGCAAAAATATATCTATATCTCTAATGATATTCGAAATAAAATCTTAAAGGGTACCTATTCTGCTAATGAACAGCTTCCCTTTGAAAAGGAACTGTGCGTGACGTATGAGGCCAGCAAAATGACCGTGAAAAAAGCGTTAGATATTTTGGTTTCAGAAGGATTGATTATTAAACGGCGAGGTTCTGGTACTTTTGTCAAGGACTTGTCCATTGATGAAATTGAACGAATCACGGTAGCCAATCAGTTTCGCGGAACTACGGCGTTAAATCCGGGAAAAGAAGTAAAAAGTAAGGTTCTATCATTTTCGGTGATTGAAGCGCCGGAGTTAGTTATCAGTAAGTTGAATTTAAGTCCTGGGAGTTTTGTCTATGATATTTATCGGGCTCGCTACATTGATGGTCAGCCTCATGTAATGGAGAAAACCTACATGCCTATTGATCAGATTCCTGGCCTTAAAAAAGAACACATTGAAGGTTCGATTTATGGCTATATTGAAGAGCAGCTAGGTTTAACCATTCAAAGTGCTCATCGCCAGATTACCGTCCGCAAAGCTGATGAAACCGAGGCAGAATACTTAGATTTACAAGCTGGAGATCCTGTGGCAGTGGCAGAACAAATCGCATATTTCGATACCGGGATTGCCTTTGAATATTCGATTTCAGTTCATCGATATGATGAATTTTCTGTGGAAATGATTTTAACCAGAGATTGAGCAAATAAAGAGAAAAGTGCCGTGAATTTTTCGTTGTCAGCGAAGAATTCACGGCTTTTTGTGGCTTATAGTTGTCAGTTTTTGATTTAAAGAGAAGGGGCTTTGATTTAATGAAAGCTTTCTGCAAGTTCTTCGGGTTTCACTACCACGGCTTTGTTTTGCCAAATTCCGCTTTTCCAACGTTTCATCATCAGCAGACTGCGAAGGGCTTCGTCAATGGCATAAGCAATCCAAACCCCAATCAAACCTAAATGAGCTGGGATGGCTAAAGTGTAGGAAAAAGGCAAGCTGATTACCCATAATACCAGAAGACTACACATTAAGGGGTATTTCACATCGCCAGAAGCATTGAGAGAACCGACCAAGATAATATTGATTGCGCGGACACTTTCTAATAAGATTTCCACTAAGAAAACGCCCCGGGAGATTTCGATCACTTCTCGATTGGTGGTGAAAATCCCCATAATTGGTTCAATAAAGAGAAAAGTCAGCAAGCAGATAATGACTGTTGCAATTACGGCAATGACAGTGGTACGCATGCCCCGTTTACGCGCTTTTGCAAATTCACCAGCCCCAACATTGCGACCAATCATAATCTGATTTCCTTGACCGATGGCGTTGGCGATTAAGTAGACGAATTGGCTAATGGCAGTGACGTAAGATTTTGCTACTAACACGTTGGTACCCAGTGATGCCACAATCATAGTGACTACGATTTGCGCACCTTGATAAGAAAGGGACTCGCCGGAAGAAGGCATTCCATAGGTTAAAATCTTTTTTAAATAGTCTTGGGAGATTTGCTTGAAAGAACAGCTGGTTACAGAAAAGCGCACGTGACGTTTTAACAAGAAAACAGCGATGACTAGGCCAATGCTATTGCCAAAAACACTGGAAACCGCTAGTCCTGCTACGCCAAAGTTCGGTAAGCCAAAGGGACTGTAAAGGACAAAATAATTGCCGATCACTGCCAAAATACTAGCAGTCATGGGAATCAACAAAGCGGGTTGAGTGAAACCATGGCTCCGCATCACTGCCACAATTACCGCAATTAAAGCGGAGATAAACAAACTCCCACCATAAATTTGCAAGTAACTGCGGCCGATTTCTACAAGAGATTGATCCAATCCCATAACTCTCAATAATGGATCAGCTAAAAAGATAAAGGCCAAACTGATTAACAAGCCAATGCCTAAAGAAGCAAATAAGGCGGTGTTGATAACCGTGGGAATTTCTTTTTTTCGTTTAGCACCAATTAATTGAGCGATGATGATTTGCGTGCCCACCGTGATAAAGCCATAAACAAAGACGGTGAGGTTCAGTAATTGATTGGCAGCGCTGACGGCGGCTACAGCCGGTTCGGAATAATGACTAATCATCCAGACGTTGATATTGCCGATGATAACCCGTAAGAAGAGCTCAATGAAAATTGGCCAACTTAAAAATAACAATTCTCGATCGGATAGATTTAAGATTCTTTTCTTAGACAATTGTATAAATGCCTTTTTTCTACTATAATAAGTGCAACTGTCGGAAATAGATGCTTCACTGATTTTACAAAAAAAACAAAAAATTGCAACAAGTTTCGACATTTGTTTATAAAAAAATTCTTTGGGCAGATTAGTAGACAGAACGCTGGCTTTGAAATAGGATTGTATTGCGTTAGGTTACATAAAGGATAAGTTTTTGGAGGGATAAGAAACATATGGAAACAACTGATTTGATTTATGATGTGATCGTAGTAGGAGCAGGACCTGCCGGCATGACCGCAGCTTTGTATGCTTCACGATCTAATTTATCGGTACTTTTAATTGAACGAGGAGCACCAGGGGGGCAGCTGAATAATACTGCGGAAATCGAAAACTATCCTGGGTTTGATTCCATAATGGGGCCAGAATTGGCCATGAAGATGTACGAAGGTACCAGCCGTTTTGGAGTTAAAAACGAATACGGAATTGTTACCAAGGTAGAAAATCACGAAGAATACAAAGAAGTCTTTACCGAAGAAAAAAGCTACAAAGGAAAATCGGTTATTTTAGGTACTGGCTGCGTACACCGCAAATTAGGCGTGCCCGGTGAAGAAGTTTTTGCGGGACGTGGGGTTTCTTATTGTGCCGTTTGTGATGGGGCCTTCTTTAGAAATAAAAAACTTTTGGTGATCGGTGGCGGCGATTCTGCTTTAGAAGAAGCAATTTATTTAACTCAATTTGCCTCGGAAGTGGTCATCGTTCATCGTCGGGATCAATTACGAGCACAAAAAATTATTCAAGATCGAGCTTTTGCTAATGAAAAGATCAGCTTCTTGTGGGATTCTGTAGTGGAAAGTATTGAAGGCAATGAAATGGTGGTTACTGGAGCCAAGATTAAAAACGTTAAAACCGGGGAAGTCCACGAAGAAACTTGTGGCGGTATCTTCATTTATGTGGGGCTTGATCCATTGTCAGCACCTTTTGAAAATCTCGGGATTACCAATGAAGCGGGCTGGATTTTAACCGATGAAAATATGCGTACTACCATTCCTGGTATTTTTGCGGTAGGGGATGGCCGTGAAAAAGGCCTGCGCCAAATCACTACAGCGGTGGGCGAAGGCGGCATTGCCGGGCAACAAGTTTTTGTCTATTTGGAAAACCTAAAAGAATTAGCAAATAAATAAATAGGGAGTGGCCAAGTCTTAGGATTTGGCCATTTTTTTATCAGATGTTTATTGGCGCATCCTTATGAGAGTGCTATACTGAAGAAGAACGATAAAAAAATGGGAGAGGTGTTATTTTCATGTCTTGGGAAGAAGTTTACGAGCTATGGAAAAATGATTCAAATCTTGAAGAAAATCTAAAAAAACAATTAACTGAACTGGGGAATGACTCAGAAAAATTAGAAGATGCTTTTTACGCACCTCTTGAATTTGGGACTGCAGGAATGCGGGGGATTTTAGGCCCAGGGATTAACCGTATGAACATCTATACGGTACGTCAAGCAACAGAAGGCTTGGCTCGTTTTATGGACGATCAAGATCCAGAAACGCGACGCAGAGGAGTGGCCATTGCTTATGATTCACGGCATTTTTCACCAGAATTTGCCATGGAGGCAGCTCGAACGTTAGCAAAACACGACATTCCGTCTTACGTCTTTGAAAGCTTGCGCCCTACACCGGAATTGTCCTTTGCGGTGCGTTATCTAAAAGCCTTTACAGGGATTATGATTACCGCCTCTCACAATCCAGCAGCTTATAACGGTTACAAAGTCTACGGCGAAGATGGCGGTCAAATGCCTCCTGCTGATGCGGACGCTTTGACTAGTTATGTGCGCAGCATTGAAAATCCTTTAAAGATTGAAGTGCTCAGTGAAGAAGAATTAAAACACAGTGGCTTGCTCCACATTATCGGCGAAGACGTGGATTTGCCTTATTTAGAAAACGTGAAGACCGTAACCATTGACCAAGACTTAGTGAACGAAATGGGCAAAGACTTGAAATTAGTCTACACTCCACTTCACGGCACAGGGAAAATGCTAGGCGAACGGGCCTTGAAACAAGCTGGCTTTGAAAAATTTGTCCTTGTCCCAGAACAAGCGATTGCCGATGCCAACTTCAGTACTGTAAAATCCCCAAATCCTGAAGAGCACTCTGCGTTTGAATACGCCATTAAACTGGGAGAAAAAGAAGGGGCGGACTTATTAATCGCCACGGACCCAGATGCGGACCGTCTTGGTGCTGCGGTACGCTTACCAGATGGTAGTTACCAAGTGCTTTCTGGCAACCAAATCGGTGCACTCATGGTAAAATACATTTTAGAAGCACATAAAAATGCTGGAACTTTACCAGCGAATGCGGCGGTTTTGAAATCAATCGTGTCCAGTGAATTGCCAACCGCCATTGCGAAATCCTATGATACAACCATGTTTAATGTTTTAACCGGCTTTAAATTTATCGCTGAAAAGATTCAACAGTTTGAAGAAGACCACAGTCACAGCTTTATGTTTGGTTTTGAAGAAAGCTACGGTTACTTGGTGAAACCATTTGTGCGGGATAAAGATGCGATCCAAGCTTTAGTGCTAATTGCTGAAGTAGCTGCTTTTTATAAAAAACAAGGCAAGACTTTATACGATGGCTTGCAAGATATCTTTGCTGAATATGGTTATTACAAAGAAAAAACCATTTCGGTAACCTTAAGCGGTTTAGAAGGCCCAAGTAAAATCAAAGCCATTATGGACAAATTCCGCAATGAAGCACCAAAAACGTTAGGCAATGTGGCAGTAGTTCAAACAGAAGACTTTAAAAACTTAACCTGCACTACCAGTGCTGGGGCAGTAACGAAGATGACTACTCCGCCATCTGACGTATTAAAATACCAAATGGCAGATGAAAGCTGGGTTGCGGTACGTCCTTCTGGTACGGAACCAAAAATCAAATTCTATATCGGCGTGAAAGGTGACAGCCAACAAGCTGCCGATGATCGAGTAGCAGAATTAGAAGCTGCCATTAATGAAATTACAGCAGAGTAAAGCTAAAAACCGAGGTGTTATGCCTCGGTTTTCAACTCTGTTACTCAATAGGTTGAGGAAAGGAGAGCTGGAGAATGATGCGATCGAAAACGGAAATTGAACAAGTCAGTCAGCTCTTTAAAGTTTTGTCTGATCCTACACGGCTAAAAATTTTACTGTCGTTAAAAGCCGGTGAAAAAAATGTCACGGCCATTGCTGAAGCAGTTTCAATGGAACAGTCTGCGGTTTCCCATCAATTAAAATTGTTACGGGAAAATCGAGTGGTGAAATCTCGTCGTGAAGGCAAAGCAATTTTGTATAGTCTGGATGATGAGCATGTCATTGATATCTTGCAAGAAACCTTTGAACACATTGAGCATCGGTAAAATTGTGTGACAGTGCAAGAACTTTCCAATTTTTCGGAAAGTTCTTTTTTTTTTGCAGAAATTTTGGTATGCTAAGAGAAATATCATGAAAAGTAAACAATAGGGGATGGTGGGAAAGGTATGCAAAAACGATTACAAATTGGCATCCTAGGCCTAGGTGTAGTTGGCTGTGGCGTGGTTCAAATTCTCAGCCAAGAGCGCCAGAAAATCAAGGAAAAAACCGGGGTTGAACTAGTGATCACCAAAGCCTTGGTGCGTCCGGGAGAAGACAAATCCGCATTGGCTACGGCGCACAACTTTCAATTGGTCTATGACATCAATGACATTACCGCTGACTCGGACATTGACGTGGTAGTAGAAGTTATGGGGAAAATCCATCCTGCTAATGAATTTGTCACGGAAGCTTTACAAAAAGGCAAACACGTAGTAACGGCCAATAAAGATTTACTAGCAGAAAAAGGCACAGCCTTAGTCCAAACGGCAATTGAAAATCATGTTTCCCTTTATTATGAAGCCAGTGTGGCAGGCGGCATTCCAATTTTACGAGTTTTGGCTAATTCTTTTGTAGCCGATGAAATTACGGAAGTCTTAGGGATTATTAACGGCACTACTAATTACATGCTCACCCAAATGGTCGAAGAGGGGATGTCTTATGAAGATGCTTTAGTGAAAGCACAAGAATTAGGTTTTGCAGAATCTGATCCAAAAAATGATGTGGACGGCATCGATGCTGCTTATAAGACAGTGATTTTAACTCGTTTTGCTTATGGATTAGATATTGCTTTAGACGATTTTGTAATCAAAGGCATCCGAGGAATTGACTTGGCAGATATTAAACTAGCGCAGTCTTTAGGTTATGAAGTGAAACTAATTGGTTTAACTAAAAAAATTGGCTCCGGAATTTTTGCGGAAGTTGGTCCGGCCCTCGTGCCAAAACACCATCCTTTAGCTTCCATTCGCAATGAATTTAATGGCGTCTTTGTTCGCAGTACTGGTATCGGACAGTCGATGTATTATGGACCGGGAGCTGGTTCTTTACCTACCGCTACTAGTGTAGTGACGGATTTAGCGGTGATTGCGGAAAATCAAAGTGATAACAAACCCGCCCCCCAGTTTGTAAGCTATCAAGCTAAGAAAGCTTTTGCCGATCCAAACGAGGTCTTTTATCGCTATTTCATCGCCTTAGAATTGCCAGATGAAAATGTGCTTTGGCAAGAAGTTCAAAAATTGGCAGCACAATTTGCTCTCTCTTATGAAGTGGTGGCGGATCAATTGATTGCTGATAAGCGGCGGATTGTGTTACTGACAGAAGCTATAAATGAAGTTCAGAAACATCAATTTGTCACCAATGTTAACAAAATGGAAATGAGTAATGTTAGTCAAATTATGAAAGTAATGGAGGAATAGAAAATGTATGAAGGTTTGTTGAAGCAATATCAAGACTATTTACCAATTACCGAGAAAACCCCAATGATCAGTTTGTGTGAAGGAAATACGCCATTAATTCCTTTGCCGAATTTATCTGCTGAATTAGGCATTACTCTTTATGGGAAATACGAAGGCTTAAATCCTACTGGTTCGTTTAAAGATCGGGGAATGGTTATGGCCGTAGCGAAAGCGGTGGAAGAAGGAGCCAAAGCGATTGTTTGTGCTTCTACAGGGAATACTAGTGCGGCCGCAGCTGCTTATGCTACCCGAGCTGGGGTGAAAGCTTATGTAGTAATTCCTGATGGCAAAATTGCCATGGGGAAATTGGCCCAAGCCATTGCCTATGGAGCCGATATTATTTCGATTCCAGGAAATTTTGATGAAGCCTTAAAAGCTGTACGGGATATTGCGAAAACCGAGGCGGTTGCTTTAGTGAATTCAGTGAATCCTTATCGTTTGGAAGGACAAAAAACGGCGGCTTTTGAAGTTTGCGAACAATTAGGTCAAGCTCCAGATGTATTGGCGATCCCAGTGGGGAATGCGGGAAATATTTCCGCTTACTGGAAAGGGTTCAAAGAATGGCATGAAATAAAAAATACCGCCTTGCCACGAATGCACGGTTTTGAAGCAGAAGGTGCTGCAGCCATTGTCCGGGGAGAAGTTATCGAAGCACCAGAAACGGTAGCAACGGCCATTCGCATTGGGAATCCAGCAAGCTGGCATTTAGCAGAGGCCGCTCGAGATGAGTCAAAAGGGTATATTGATGCGGTTAGCGATGAAGAAATCTTAAATGCTTACCGGAAAGTGGCGGCCATGGATGGCGTCTTTGTAGAACCTGGTTCCGCAGCTTCTCTAGCCGGTGTGATTCAACATGTAAAAGCTGGTAAGATTAAGCCTGGTGAAACGGTGGTAACAGTCTTTACGGGTAATGGGTTGAAAGATCCTGATACAGCCATTCAAGAAGCCAATGTGGACATTCATAAAATGAGTGACTTAGAAGAAATGCGTATTCATTTACGGGAGGGCGTGGCAAAACTATGAGAATCCGGGTTCCCGCTACCAGTGCCAATTTAGGGCCAGGCTTTGATTCTTGTGGGATTGCTTTGGATCGTTATTTGGTGATTGATGTGGTAGAAGACAGTTTTGCTTGGCAGATTGATCACGAACTAGGACCAGAAATTCCTACTGATGAACGCAATCTCTTGCTGGAAACAGCTTTACGACTAGCTCCGGACTTAACGCCCAAACGGATTAAAATGACCTCTGATATTCCAGTAACTCGTGGTTTAGGCAGTAGCTCCTCGGTGATTGTGGCCGGAATTGAGTTGGCCAACCGCCTAGGCAATTTGAATCTTTCAGAAAGTGAAAAAGTGGAAATTGCCACTGAAATTGAAGGCCATCCGGACAATGTTTCCCCGGCAATTTGTGGTGATTTGGTCGTTGCGAGCAGTGTAGATTCAAAAACCACTTATGTCCGCCACTACTTCCCGGATTGTGCAGTGATTGCTTATATTCCGAAGACTGCTTTAAGTACCACGGCGAGCCGGAAAGTTTTACCGGAAACACTTGCTTATAAAGAGGCGGTAGCGGCGAGTTCCATTGCCAATGTCATGGTAGCAGCGTTGATTACCGGAAATCTGCCAGTAGCCGGTCAGATGATGGAAGCAGATCATTTCCATGAAAAATATCGACAAGACCTAGTTCCTCATTTGACCATGATCAGAGAAATCGGTCATGAAGAGGGAGCGTATGGCTGTTATTTAAGTGGGGCTGGTCCCACAGTGATGATGTTAGCGCCTGAAAACCGAGCACCGCGGATTATGCAATTGTTACAAGCATTGGAACAAGATGCTACAGTGGAACTCTTAAACATTGATCGTGAAGGTGCACAAGTATTTTAAGTAACGGAAAGGATGAGTGGTCCCTAGCCCTCGTCCTTTTTTTCAAAGAATGGAGGAAATCAAATGGAGTTTGAGACAAAATGTCTACATGCTGGCTACACCCCAGAAAATGGGGAGCCTCGGGTACTGCCGATCGTGCAAAGTACTACTTATACTTATGATTCCACCGAGTCCATCGGCAAACTCTTTGACCTTGAAGAATCTGGGTTCTTTTATACCCGGCTTGCGAACCCCACCACTAGTGCAGTGGAAGAAAAACTAGCAGCACTTGAAGAAGGTGTAGGCGCACTTTGTACGGCTTCTGGTCAGTCGGCTACGTTTTATGCGTTGCTAAATATTTTGGAAAGCGGCGACCATTTTGTCTCTTCTGCTTATATTTATGGGGGGACTTATAATTTGTTTGCCCATACTCTGAAAAAAATGGGCATTGAAGTGACTTTTGTGGACCAGTTCGCTCCATTAGAAGAGTTGTCTAAAGCAATCCGCCCAAATACGAAGGCAGTTTTTGGCGAAAGTATTGCCAATCCAGCAATGCACGTGTTGGACATTGAAAAGTTCGCTCAATTAGCCCACGATCACGATTTACCTCTATTGGTGGACAATACGTTTGCCACACCTTATTTTTGTCAGCCTTTTAAATATGGGGCAGATATTGTGATTCATTCGACTACTAAGTATTTAGACGGCCATGCAGTGGCAACCGGTGGTGTGATTATTGATGGGGGACACTTTGATTGGAACAACGGCAAATTCCCACAATTGTCTAAACCAGATGAAACCTATCATGGGATCGTCTATACGGAAACTTTTGGACCAGCAGCTTATATCACCAAGGCTCGAGTACAACTGATGCGGGATTTAGGTGCGACGCCAGCTCCGCAAAATTCTTTTTACTTAAATCTAGGCTTAGAAACTTTGCCACTGCGCATGGATCGCCATTATGAAAATGCCTTAAAAGTGGCGCAATTTATCCAAAGTCAACCCAGTGTAACCAAAGTCACTTATCCGGGACTGGCCGATGACGCCAATTTTGCCTTAAAAGAAAAGTACTTGCCTAAAGGATTGTGCGGGGTGATTTCCTTTGAAATTGCTGCTGGCCGAGCCGCTGCAGCGAAATGGCTAGATGCTTTGGAATTAGTCTCCTTAGAAGTTCATGTGGCGGATATTCGCACTTGTGCTTTGCATCCGGCAACTTCGACCCACCGCCAAATGTCTGATGAGGAACTAACCGCAGCAGGGATTTCTCCGGGGATGATTCGGATTTCCTGTGGGATTGAAAACATTGAGGATATCTTAGCTGATTTGACTCAGGCCTTTCAGACTTTGGAGGGATAGCCATGCCGATTAAGATTGCTGAGGATTTACCTGCTGTCAAGGTTTTACTTGGTGAAGATGTCTTTGCCATTGAACAAAATCGAGCTGTCCACCAAGATATTCGCCCGCTACGATTGTTGATTTTAAACTTAATGCCCAATAAAATCGACACGGAAATTCAGTTGCTACGACTGATTTCTCAAAGCCCTTTGCAAATTGATGTGGACTTTTTGAAAATTACTAGTCATGAACATAAAAACACCAGTGTGGGACATTTGAAAAAGTTTTATTTGGAATTTAGCCAAGTGAAAGACACCTGCTATGATGGCTTGATTATTACCGGGGCACCTGTAGAGCAGCTATCCTTTGAAAAAGTGGATTATTGGCAAGAGCTAAAAGACATTATGGATTGGTCTCAAAGTCATGTGACTAGTGTGATTCACATTTGCTGGGGGGCTCAAGCGGGATTGTATCACCATTTTGGTGTCAAAAAAATTCCTTATGCAGAAAAGCTTTTTGGTATTTACAGCCAAAATAAGGTGGGCAATCACCGTTTGTGTCGTGGCTTTGATGATGAGTTTTGGGCGCCGCAATCGCGCTATACAGGCATTGATACGTTGAGTATTGATCCTAAAGAGCTACAAATTCTTTCTCAAGATCCGGAAATTGGCCCGAATTTGCTGATTTCAAAAGATGATCACGATATTTTTATTCTCGGTCATTTCGAGTATGATACAGATAGTTTGGAAAAAGAATACCTGCGAGATCAAGAGCGGGGCCTAGCTACTAAGCGCCCGGTGAATTATTACAAAGAAGACAATCCAGACAAAGGAATCTGTAATCGCTGGCGAGGGCATGCTCACTTGCTCTATCACAATTGGTTAAATGATGTGTACCAAATGACTCCTTTTGATTTGGAAGAGATTCCTCGTTTGCAAGTTGAGCGACGAGAACTACAAAACATACAAAAAGCCGATTCCTAGAAGAATCGGTTTTTTCTGTGTATTATAAATGAATAGGATGTTATGAAATGAAACTGCATCTAATGGATGATTAAAAGGAAAATTGTTCTTTTTTTCTAGTGGAAAAGTTAATTCAATCGTATTCTTCAAATAATTAGTGTGTTACAGATTACTTGAATAAAAAAGTAGTGAATTATAATTTTATGTTATCATTAAAAGAAAAAGGTAGGTGTTGATATGAAATTATTAGTAACACAAAATTATGAAACCTTGAGTCAAATCACGGCGGATATTATTTTAATGAAATGGTCAGAAAATCGGCGTGTAAATCTGGCATTGACTGCGGGTGCTTCACCGAAACGAGCCTATGAAATTTTGGGCGAACGTTTGAATCAAGTGGGCTTTGATCAAAGCTTGGCTCATTTCTATAATTTTGATGAAATTACGTTAAAAAATCAAGAGCTTGGTCTGACGATGCAAGCGTTGATTGATGAATTGTATCAACCTTTAGGAATTAAAAAGGAAAATATCGAGATTTTAACTGCTAAAAATTATCAGGAATACGATAAAAAAATTGCACAAGATGCCGGATTAGATTTAGTTCTAATGGGAATTGGTGAGGATGGTCACTTTTGTGGGAATATGCCTCAGTTTACTTCCTTTGAGTATGGCGTCTACCGGGTGCCACTTGAGCCAGAAGGAGAGTTGTACCGTCTGATTGAATCAGCGACTCCCCATACTCCTGGTGATGAAATGGTAACCTTTGGGCCCCAAACGATCATGTCCGCAAAAGAGTTAGTGCTGATAGCCACTGGGGAAAAGAAAGCTGAAATCATTAAACAAGCATTGTCAGGGCCAATCATAGAAGATGTACCCGCGTCAATTTTACGCCTTCATCCAAATCTCACCGTCATTTTGGATGAAGCAGCAGCTAGTCAACTGAAATAATCTTATGAGAGCATAATTCTAAAATTTATCTTATGGATGAACTTTTGAATTATGTTCTTTATATTTTTACTATTCGTTTTTTTATCGATTTGAGTATGGACAAATTGCAATATTCTGTAGTTGTGCTCATTTTAATAAAATTGATTCTAAAAGATTGAATCGGGATAGAACAGACTGGGATCAAACTGTTTTGTAATCGATATTAAATAACTTTTCGTGTTTATAAAAAGAGATTGTTAAAAAATACTAAAATGGGACATAATTAGATAAAAATAATAATTCCATGACAGGAAAGCGTTGACATTCTCTTGCCTTTCACTTAGAATAAATATATAAAATAAAAGAAAAAAGACGAATTATGGCGCTGTAGTCATAGTTTTGAGTATGTTACTGAAATTAATCAGGCAGAACTCAAGGAAGTATTTAGTGAGACTAAAATCTTGCTGTATTCTTTCTTGAGTTTTTTTTCTGGAAAGGAGGAAGAAATGAAAATAAGCCAAATTCTAAATAATAACGTTGCATTGGTGAAACGAGGTGGTAATGAAGTCTTTGTAGTAGCAAAAGGAATTGGGTTTAAAAAGAAAAAAGGGCAACCGATTTCTGATACTGAAATTGAGAAAATGTACATTCTTGACTCTTATGATATGTTGGATCATTTTAGTTATTTGTTATCTCATTCTGATTCCGAAGATATTCTTTTAATCAATGAAATAATTGCGTTTAGTGAAGAAAAATTGGGCATCAAGGCAAGTGATTATTTAAGTTTGGCATTACTGGATCACTTAGAGTTTTTGTTGAAGAGGGCGAAAAAAAAGCAATTTATCAAAAGTCCCTTGATTTGGGATACCAAACGTTTTTATCCTGATCATTTTAAAGTAGGGCTTAAGGCGTTGGAAATGATTGAGAAGCGAAAAGGTATCCCGTTACCAGAAGATGAGGCAGTCTCTTTGTGTTTGCATTTTGTGAACGCCGATAAAAGCCAAGAAAGTTCCGTAGATTACACGTTGCAGACACGAGTTTTAGGGGATTTGATTTCGATTGTGGAACATCATTTTCAGACGAGTTTAGATGAAGCATCGACAAACTACATGCGTTTTACCACCCATTTGCAATATTTTGTTCAACGAATTTTAGATGGAAAAATGTTTCATGAAGGATCGGAATCATTAGAATTATACAAGCAAGTTTGTCAGTTATATCCGGAATCTTTTAAAGCTGTTCAGAAAATAAGAATTTATGTCCAGTCACAATTTGAATTAGCGATTTCAGTAGATGAAGAAATCTATTTAATGCTACACATTAACCGTGTGACTGAAAGAATGGAGGAGAAAAAATGAGTTATGAGAAGTTAAACAAGCAGTTGGTAGAGTTGGTTGGGGGAAAAGATAATATTAAGGCTGTTGCCCATTGCGTGACCCGCTTGCGGCTTACGTTAAATGATCGAAGTCTTGCCAAAACAGAAGAAATTCAAAATTTGGATGGGGTAATTGATGTTGTCTCTAATGATGTTGCCTATCAAATTATTATCGGTACTCATGTAACGGATGTTTACAATGAGTTTATGGCAATGGTCGGGTTGAAGCAATCTGAAGATGAAGACAAGCCAAAAATCAAAGGGATCAAAGGAATAGCTAATGCTG
>NZ_JBCOJC010000032.1:0-29982 GCF_040925905.1 Enterococcus sp. 2201sp1_2201st1_C11_2201SCRN_220225 | reverse complement strand
CTTTTTCAGCAGCCTCGTACCTGATGGGGAGGTTTCTTTTTTGTATGCTTTGAAAACTCTAATGTATCGAGGGTTAGAATTATGAAATTAGCTCACATACGAAGTTATGCAAGTTTTGCATTTACAAAACTCGATTTATTTACATCAAGCTTTGATAAATCGTGATAATTTCATCAATTGTGGTGTCACGAGGGTTACCTGGTGTACAAACATCCCGCAACGCATCTTCGGCAATCGAAGGAATATCTTCAGCCTTCACCCCTAATTCAGAAATCGTTGCTGGAATGCCAACATCTTTAGACAATTGGTCGATGGCCGCACACGCATCGTCACGAACTTCTTCGATATACTTCGTATCAGCCCCTTCTAAGCCGAGTACTTTAGCGATTTCACGGTATTTTTCACCAGTGAAATCTTTATTGTATTTCATGACTGTTGGCAACAATGAAGCACAAGCCACGCCATGAGGAATGTTGTACCAAGCAGACAATGGATGCGCCATCCCGTGAACCAAACCTAAACCAACGTTAGAAAAGCCCATACCGGCAATGTATTGACCCAGAGCCATTTCTTCCCGACCTTTTTGTTCGCCAGCAACGGAACTACGCAAGCTCCGGCCGATGATTTCGATGGCTTTGATATGCAACATATCGCTCATTTCCCAAGCACCTTTTGTAATCAACCCTTCAATCGCATGGGTCATAGCATCCATCCCAGTCGATGCACACAAACCTTTTGGCATACCCATCATCATATCACTATCGATAAAAGCTGCGATTGGAATATCGTGAACATCCACACAAACAAATTTACGATGGTTTGCTTTATCAGTGATAACGTAGTTAATCGTCACTTCCGCAGCTGTACCAGAAGTGGTTGGTACTGCCAAAATTGGTAAGCAAGGGTTCTTTGTTTCCGCTACCCCTTCCAAACTGATAACATCTTCAAATTCAGGATTGGTTACGATAATCCCGATTGCTTTGGCGGTATCGATGGGAGAACCACCACCAATAGCGATAATTGCGTCAGCTCCAGCATTTTTAACGAATTTCACGCCATCCTGCACGTTTTCAATAGTTGGGTTTGGCACGATAGCATCATAAACTTCATAGTCGATACCCGCTTGATCCAAAAGATCTGTTACTTTTGTTGCGACGTTGAATTTGATTAAATCCTTATCGGTGATGACCACTGCTTTTTTGAAACCCCGCGCTTTGAATTCGGTTGGGACTGCTTCAATCGCTCCTTTACCATGATAAGATGTTTCGTTTAAAATCATACGGTTTGCCATTTGTGTTTCCTCCTTATTTAGTGTACTTGGAAGAGGCGCTCAGAACTTATCTCCAAAACTTTTTCTCTCCGAAGAACCCATTTTACTTTGTGTACATTAAGTAACTCGCTGCTATATCAAGCGACATCTCCTCCGCACACTAGAAATGACGGTAGAAATGTGATGTTTATCACAATTAATAGTATAAAGCAAACATCCAGTTCATGTAAGTAAAATTGTGAATAGACGTTGTTTTTTCACAGATTACAGTTCAAAGACTTTCACCAAATCAACTGCTACTGGTGAGTTATCCGGATTAGTTTCCATGATGTCTGCCCTGAAATCCCAACACTTACGATTGATGTCAGTAGTGACAGTTCTATCCTTTACTAATCTTCAGCTCCAAAATAGCAAAAAGATAGCCCATTTCTGTGTCAAGAAAAAGCAAGTATCTAATCGCCCTATACGCTTTTAACTCGTCCCGCATTTCGTGCCATAGTTAGTCATGTCGTTTTTTATATTCTGCAATACAACCGGGATAAATTTTCAGGCACAATGTTTATTGCATCACACGCGAGTCCTTCTTGCACGCAGCCTACGATTATACCCGTGGTGCCAAATAATCTGCCCGTGGAGTGATTTTGAAAGCATCTGCCAACGCCCAAAGATTTTCGTCACTAATGGTCTGTTTCACCCCACCTTGCGCGCAGACATAAGTATAAACTTGCGCTGCTTTTTCTGCGGTTTCGATTAAACCAAAGACTTCATCCATATCTTTACCGGCACCATAAATTCCATGTTGTGGCCACAAGACCAGGCGAGTTTCTTTCATTTTTGTAGCTGTTGCTTCGCCGATTTCATTGGTTCCTGGTACCATCCAAGGAATGATTGAGACACCTTCTGGAAAGACCACCAAACATTCCGTGCACATTTGCCACAATGTTCGGGTAAAAGCTTTTTCGTCCATTTCGTGGGTGAAACTCATGGCCAACAAATGAGAAGCATGATTGTGCATCACGATCCGGTTTTCTGGATCCACTTCCAGACGAGCAATATGGCTCATGAAGTGTGATGGTAATTCTGAAGTCGGTACCCCGTCATTTTCCAAGCCCCACAAAAGCTCCAAAGATTTACCATCTTGCGCTACTCGGACGATTCCTAAGTTTTCGGCTGGCGCTAAAGCAACATTTTTAAAATATTTTCCAGAACCAGTGACAATGAAATAGTTACTAGCTAATTTTGAAGCATCAAAAATCATTGGAATTACGCGATGAACCTGATCCAAATCTAAAAAAGGTTTCACTTCTTCTTCATGCAACAGATAAGAAATATTCCCCCCGTTACGTTCATCCCAACCAAGGCGGTAAAGGTTAGCGGTGGTTGCCACCATTTCTTGAACAAAAGGTGCTTGTAAAATATCGATTTTTTTCACAATAAAAATCCTTTCTGCAGGGCAGTCTCTTAGGCTGCAAGTTTTCTCGACGGCGCTCGTATTTTCAAGCACCGCCGGAGAGAGTCAGTTTAAGCAATCTTAGCGGTTAGCCAAGACTTCTTTTTCATAGTTGCGAACTTCTGTTAACCAATCAAGGCCTACTGGAACACCATTTTCTTGGCAGAAGTAATTCCAAACATCCCCATAAGGAAAATCTTTCAATTCTTCTGTGTAAGCCAAACGACTGGTGAAGTCCATGCCCAATTCCATTTCTTTCAATTCTTGGGTAGGTTCCAACATCGCCTTCAACAACGCTTTTTGTGTGTTGCGCGTCCCGATTACCCAAGCAGCAATCCGGTTAATCGTCGCATCGAAGAAATCTAAACCGATATTGGTTTTTGGCAACAAGTCACTGCGAACCAATTCGCTGGCGATGGCTTGCAACTCATCGTCCATAATTACCACGTGATCAGAGTCCCAACGTACCGGACGAGAAACGTGCAGCATCACGCCTTTAGAGAACAAAGCCAACGAGGACAATTTGTTGGAAATGACTTCGGTTGGGTGGAAATGCCCGGCATCCAGACAAACCAGTTTGTTACGCGTTAAGCCGTAGCCCATGTAAAACTCGTGAGAACCCACTGTATATGCTTCTGCGCCGATTCCGAAGAGTTTGCTTTCTACCGCATCTTGGGTATAGGCTTCATCGTATTCTTCCGCAAAAATCGTGTCCAAAGATTCCATCAAGCGTTTCCGTGGTTCGTAGCGATCGATCGGGTTATCTTTCATACCATCGGGAACCCAGAAGTTGTCGATACAAACTTGACCGGTTTCTTCCCCCATGTAAGCTGCGATACGGCGAGCCCGTTTGGCATGTTCGATCCAGTATTCACGAACTTCAGCATCCGGGTGAGACAAAGTCATGCCATCTTTCATCATTGGGTGAGAAAAGAAGGTTGGGTTGAAATCCAAGCCCAGACCTTGTTCTTTAGCCCAGTTCACCCATTTTTCGAAGTGTTTCGGTTCGATTTCATTTAGGTCGACATTTTCCTCAGTGTCCAGATAGATGGCATGGAGGTTCAATTTGTGTTTGCCGGGGATCAAAGAGTAAGCTTTTTCCAAGTCTTGGCGGAGTTGTTCTGGTGTGTGGGCTGCTCCAGGATAGTTTCCAGTCGCCATGATGCCACCAGTCAATTCTCCTTCTGGTGTCAAAAAGCCTTTGACATCGTCGCCTTGCCAGCAGTGCATGGAGATTTTCACTTGGTTAAGTTTGGCTAAGGCAGCGTCGGTATCCACTCCGACTGCGGCATAGCGGGCTTTGGCTTCTTGATAGCGAGTTGTTACATCTGTCATGTTGTTCATTCCTCTTTTCTTTTATTTGGTGTTTTCATGAGTGAGTAAAAAATTCTGATAAGCTTTCATGACTTGTTTGAAGTCACCAGTTTCGGGTAAATAAGTTTGCAATGGGAAGGATGTGCGGATCGCTGCTCGTGCTTCGGCGAGATCCCCATAGCCTTTAGTCGCCACCATTTGGACAATCAAATTGCCAATAGCCGTCGCTTCTCCCGGACCGGCTTCTACTTCAATTCCACAAAGATTGGCAGTAAGCTGGTTTAACAGACGATTATTTGATCCGCCACCGACGATATGGAGTTTTTGGTAACTGATACCGGTAATTTCCGACAGATTTTGCAACTCCAATCCGTAGCACAATGCCAAATTATCATAGATACAGCGAGCCAATTTTCCAGGCGTTTCTGGGATGATTTGTCCTGTTTTTCGACAATAGGTTTGCAACTCAGCAATCATGTTGCCGGGATTTAAGAAACGGGTGTCATTAACTGGGACAAACTGTTGGAAAGGTGCTTCTTTAGCAGCCATTTCCGCAAGCTCGGCGTAAGTGTACTGATAATTTTGCATACGGGCAACTTCTTGAATCAACCACATGCCCATGATATTTTTCAAGAAACGAATTGTTCCTTGCACGCCCCACTCATTGGTGAAATTGGCGTCATAGGCTGCTTTTGAAGAATTGCCTTCTTCAAGCTCTGCTCCCATCAATGACCAAGTGCCAGAACTGATGTAGGCCCAGTTACTACCTGCTCCTGGCGTCCCTACGATTGCCGAAGCCGTATCATGACTAGCTACTGTGATAAACGTGGCATTAGGCAAGTCGTAATCGGCAAACCGGTGATTTTGCAAAGGCCCCAAAATCGAACCCGGTTCTACTAACGGTGGGAAAAGGGCGGAATCGACTTCGAGAGCTGACAGGATATCGGCGTCTAACTCCCGTGTTTCCAGATTTAGTAGCTGCATTGTAGAAGCGTTGGTTTTTTCCATCACAGCCACACCGGTAAAGACATACCCAAGATAATCAGGAATCAGCAGCAAGGTTTCCGCTTGCGCCAGCTTTTGCTTGTCTTCTACTAATAATTGGAACACGGTATTAAAAGACAACAGCTGGATACCGGTTTTTTCATACAACGTGGCCAGGGGCATTTTTTCTTGGAAAGCCGCCAGCGCTTGTTGGGTTCGTTTGTCCCGATAAGCCACCGGGTGTTCCAACAAGTTCCCAGAAGCATCCACCAAGCAATAATCCACTGCCCAAGTATCAATCCCCACATAACAATCGGTAATCCCGGCTGCTTTCACCTTCGACAACCCAATCAAGATTTCCTTGATTAAATGATCAATCTGCCAGCGATCATGGCCGGCTTCTTGAGTAAAATAGTTTTTGAAGCGGTGCATTTCCTTCAAGGACATCTTCCCCAAAGCGTCCACCGAAGATAACATCAAACGCCCACTAGAGGCCCCAATGTCCACTGCAATATAATGGCTCATCTCTTTCCTCCTCTTCAATCGATATCGATTCGTCACCTACCACTAAAGATTAGTGATTTCGTTTACATCTTTGTTAATACCTTAAATATATCGACTTATCCTTTACAAAACAATGCTAGAATGTTAGTCTTTTAGTATCAAAATTACAGGTGATAACTATGGAAGCTAAAATCTTCAACTACCTCACAACCATCGACGAACAAGAACAGCAACAACGAAAAACGGGCCGGTTCACCGAAGAGTTCGCCGAAGAAAAAGGCGCCCTCAATCCTCGGCTGAAAATTCAAAACCACCTTTTTGCAGAAGACCGCCCCATCGTGATTCGCAAACACCGTCGCTTTGCCCCTTATCCTCTCCATTCTCATCAATTCTTAGAGTTTAACTACATGCTCAAAGGGACTTCCCACCAAATCGTCAACGGCAAGTCCCTGACCTTGAAGGAAAATCAACTCCTCTTATTGGATACTGACTCCTGTCATGAACTAGCCGCTTTGGGAGAAGGGGATTTGTTGATTAACTTCTTGTTTCGCACCAAGGATTTAAAAATTGATTCCCTCAAGCGCATCGACGCCGAGAGCGCTGGTATGACCTATGACTTCATTATGAATGCGGTCTTGGGTCCGAATTTCCACGAAAACTATCTGATGTTGGATCTGGTAGAAGAGCCGGAAGTCCGCCTCACCTTGGAACAAATGATTACCGAGGCCTTCAGCAATCGTCGCCTGGCCAGCGAAATCCTCAATAGCCAATCCCAAGTCTTGTTTTTGCAACTGACGCGGATTTACCAAAGCCAAATCGCCTCCATCTATTGGGAAGCCACCAAAGATGATGTCTTAATTTCAATCCTCCAGCGAATTGAAGATGATTTTGCTAGCCTGACTTTAAACCAACTCGCCCAAGATCTCGGCTACAACCGCAACTACCTCTCCAACATGGTCAAAGAACGCACTGGGGCCACCTTCAAAGAACTTCTAACTTTGGAACGCTTGAAAAATGCCCACTCGCTGCTGCTTTCCACTGGACTACCTATCGAACATATCGCTCATTACTGTGGATTTTCTAATAAGACGCAATTTTATAAGAAATTTTTTCAACAATACAACAAGACACCTTATCAAGTACGTCAAAAAGGATGAAGATAAATTGGTTTGGGATGATACAGCAACCTTGTATCCTTTATCTAATAATGGCTGAACCCAAATCCTTCCAAAACCTTATGAAGCTCCAGTTATGAAACATAACTTGCTTATCATCGAAAATCCCCCTTTTATATTGATTACTTTCAAGAGGTTAGTGCTACTCTAAGTCAAACAATTTTTAGGAGGAGCATCTTCTGGGTTCATACAAAAAACTTGATTCTTTGACTAAGGATACCGACACGATATTTACTCTTTTTTTGACTTTTGTTTGCATCACGATTCCTCCTAATATTCTTCCGGTAGCAGCATTGTCTGATGGTCACCATCGTCAATTACCCAGATTTTGCTTGGCAGAGCTTGTAACTCTTTTGCATATTTGCCTAATTGAAAAGTAACTTTTCGCTTCTGTTCTGGTTCTTCTTGACGGTGAATGATGATTAGTTTGTTGGTGTGATTTTCTTTGTACAATTCGAAAATCTGCAAGTAGTCCTTTTGCCAATCTGAGTCATCAATCAAATGCCATAGCAGTAATTGAACCTCTAGGGACACTCCTTCCTTAATACCTGGTGTTAAAAACCGTTGACCTTCTTTTTCAAACATAGAAATCCCTCCAAAAACAAAAATAGATCCGCAATCCCACGAATAGATGTAGGATTGCGGATCATAGTGATAATATATATTTAAAAAATTTACATTTTCCAATACAAAATGTGTTTTCCTGTTCCTAAAATTTTCTCTTGCCCTGTTTCATCAAAATATCGCAATTGAGTATTTCCTGGGATAGTTACGTTAACTTCTACCTGAGCCTCATCTAACCACTCCCAAGCTACCATAATCCTTCCATGGGGAGTCTTTAAACTGCCTTTCACCCAAGGTAAACGATGGTCAAAACATGGTCGTAAGTCCAAGGAATGAATCTCAGTAGTCGGATCATCCAATGAGTAACGCAACCCTATCACGTTTTCCACGATAAAAGCTTGCACCGCTCCATAAGCATAGTGATTTAAACTGTTCATCTCCGTACCACTAATCGTTCCATCTGGTAAGATGGAATTCCAGCGTTCCCAAATAGTGGTGGCACCCATATTAACTTCATAGAGCCAACTAGGACTGTTTTCATTGAACAACAACGTATAGGCTAAATCTGGTCGGCCATTCTCCGCCAAGGCCTGGGTAAGTTCAGGTGTCCCTACGAACCCAGTATTAAGATAATTCTGATTTTCATCCAATAACTCCACCAAACCAACTAACAATTTTTCTTTTCCAACTTCAGAAGGGTATAGGCTGTTATTTAATAGCAGAGAAATTCCCGTTTGAGTGGCTGGTTCCAAGTACAACTCATCTCCCACAAAGTACTTCTTCAAAATTGCTTGCTTGATTTTTTCTGCTATTCTGTGGTATTTCTCAGAGCGTTCATCCCCCAAGGCTTCCAGACAAATAGCTAAATAAGATGTGGAGCGATAGTAATACGCTGAGGCAATCAAATTAGGATCCGTAGCACCAATTGGATTATGAGGATTCCCATTGTCTAAGGCTAGCCAATCTCCAAGTTGGTGGTCAAAATCCCAAAGATGTTTACCACCATGTTCCAAGTCCCTTTTGTGTAAATAGTCTACCCAGCCTATCATGACATCAATGTTTTGCTCTAACAAGCCCTTATCTCGGAAATGACGAAAAAGTTGGTAAGGTAACGTCGTAGCCACATCCCCCCAAACGGCTGCTCCATCAGTGACTAAGAAAGGATTGATTCCTTCAAAGGGTTCCACTTTCGGATAAGGAACAAAGAAAGGAACCGAACCATCTAAAAGTTGTTGTTCCAAAGCCAAGTTTCGCAAATAATGCTCATAAAAGCTCTTGGACTCAAAATTATAGCAAGATGCGTTAGCAAATATAGTCACATCTCCGGTCCAGCCCATGCGTTCGTCTCGCTGGGGACAGTCAGTGGGAATATCCAAGAAGTTATCTCGTTGACTCCACTTAACATTTTCCACTAGCTGGTTAAGTTTTTTATTTCCAGATTCGAACTGGAATAGCTCATCCATGTCTGACCAGATAGGATAAGCTTTTAATTCTTTTGCTTCATCTACAGTTAAACCAGTTACCGCTACATAGCGAAAACCAAAGAAAGTAAAATGGGGGCGTAGTGCGCATGGTAAATCCCCAGCAGTCACAGTCAAAGTCTGTTCAGCCGTACGCAGATTTTCTTGATAAAAAGCCCCTTCTTGCAATAATTCACCAAAGCGTAAGGTCACCTTTTTACTACTGAAAATTTCCCCAATTACCCAGCCAGTAATAATCTGCCCAAAATCCAAGACTAGCTCACCCTTAGTATCTAGAAAAGTTCGCTTTACTGATATAGGCTCTTGCTTTTTAATTGGTGGGTTATTTCGCGGCTGTAACAGCTCTTTATCCTCGGTCAAAACTGCTAAAACTAGTGGTTGTATAGCTAGAGAATAATCAACCTCTTCCCCATCATAAATCGAATTTGCCAAAATCGGTGAGGTATGTACTTCCCAGCTATCATCACTAACTAATACTTCCTTCGTACCATCTTTGTACTCTACATGTAACTCGCAAATAACCTTTTGCTTGTCACCATAGATATTTTCTTGACCGCCTTCAAAAATAAAGCGTCCTTTGTACCAACCATTGCCCACAAGAAACTCCAAGTGATTTTCTTTTTTTAAAAGTGAAGTCACATCAAAACTCTGATACTGATTTAACAAATCATAGCTATGATAACCAGGTAAGAGAACTTCTTCAGTAACCGCTTGAGTATTTAGAAGGCACTCATAGATACCAAAACCACAGGCATACAAACGGGCCTTATCAATTTCTTTTTTCGTAGAAAACTTTTTTGTAAAGCAGACACTGTCCCTAGACTTCCCTTGGTAACTCAACCAGTCTGCCATCCAAGTGCCAGATTTTGCCGTTTCAAACCAACTACTACTAGTGGCTGTTGCATCTGCCGTTTCCGTTATTACACGCCAGAAATAGCGTCGCCCTAACTGTAAGAATGTAGTATCCATGGAAATTTGATTCCATTGACTCTGGGTTTCTACTTGTTTGATACATGTTGCAAACTCAGGGTCAGTGGAAATTTCTAGCCGTTGCATCAAGATGGGCTCATTTCCTTGGGTCTCCCAAGAAAATGTCAGGTGTTCGTATTTGTAGCCAAGGGGCTGATGCAAGCCGTTGACTCGTAAATTAGTCGGTCTCATCTTTCATCCACTCTTTCAATTTCTGATTGCGACACCAAGGGTCGACGGGGCTGGTACCTTTAAAGCTATCTTTGCCACAAATTTTACTAACAGCAGCCGTAATAAAGTGATCATAGTTACAGTAACAATTGATAATAGTAGGAATCATCGGTACGTCGAAATAGTGATATGGATTGCCAAAGCTGACTAGCAATGTTGGCACTTCTTGTACAAACCACGGTAGGTTGTTTCCTAAGCCATACAATGTATGCCAGTTAATCCTGGCAGTGGTCTGGTTGCTCGCATTTTCAATATTTGCTACATAAATAACATAGTCATACTTGCTCTTAAAAGATTCCACAGTTTCCAATTCATAAAAATTAGTTTCTTTTTGATAAACTGTTACCGTAAAACCCAACTTTTCAAGCTCAGATACAAAGTGTTGTTTCACATGTTCATTAGAGGAACTGGTACCCAATAACTCTACTAGCACCCGAGCGCCTGTCTTCAACGGTAATAGATTCTGTTTGTCTTGTACTAAAGTAATCGCCTGATTCGCCAAAGCAACTTGTTCTTTAGTGTAATCCGGACTTTTATCACCAATCATCACTCCTCTGTGTAGCCCCATAGAAGCTTTCGTGGCTAAGATTCGTGTCACAGCTTCCTCTAGCCGGTCTTCGGATAGTAGTCCATTTTTCAAACCCTCTTTCATATAAAAGACATCTTCTTCAAAGTCTTTATTAAAAAGCAACATATCACAGCCCCGTTGGATACAAGCCGGCACCGCTTCACGTCGGTTCATTGCTACAGTAAAGCCGACCATTGGAGAGGCATCTGTAATCACCAACCCATCAAAGCCCAGCTCTTTTCGTAATAATCCTTGTAACAGCGGTTCACTAAGACTCGCTGGCATTTCATTTCCGCTATAGGCTGGAAAAGCAATGTGCCCGACCATGACGGCCTTCGCACCTTCATCAATTAAGGTTTGATAGATTTTTCCATAGCTCTTTTCCCAAGCTGAGAAAGGCAATGAGTTAACGGAAGTCAGCAAATGTTGATCCCGTTCATCCACACCGTCTCCTGGAAAATGCTTAATAGATGTTAAAACATTCTTTTCTTGACAACCTTTTATGTAAGAACGAGCGTTGTCAATCACCTTGTGAACATCATCTCCATAGGTACGTACATTGGTAATCGGGTTATGAAATTCTAAATCTAAGTCCACAACTGGCGCAAAAGCCCAATTGACACCTACTTCGCTAGCTTCACTGGCAGCAATATTTCCTAATCGATAGGCATTTTCTGGATTATTTGTCGCAGCTATCGCCATGGGAGTACCATAAGCTGTACCTTCCGTAATCGCCCCGTTACCACCATATTCCAAGTTAGCAGGAGTCAATAAAGGGATACGACTTTTTTCCTGCGCATAAGTAAGCGTATCTTTCATCTCAGTAAAACTTCCTGATCTAAAAAATAAGCCACCAATTTTGTAATGTAATAAGCTATCTAAATATCCTTGCTCCGTAGAATAACCAATAGGTACGAAAAGCTGCCCAATTTTTTCTTCTAATGTCATACTTGCTAGAGTCTCTTCAACCCAAGTAAGTTCTTCTTTTTTTAAATTAAATGGTTTTTCAAGTAAGTTCATCATTATCTCCTCTTAATCACTCAGTCTAATAAAACAGGCAGCTACTCAGGCTGCCTGTTTACTCGTTTCTTTTTGGTAAAAAATGACAAGATTTTATATTCATTGTTTAAATAAATCAAAAATCCTAGCAATATGATTGCGTTCCAAAATGATTGCATCTGGGCAGAGATATTCAACCTTACAAAGCCTAGAGTAATCAAAGCTGTAGTAAATGACCCTAATAGAATGCCAAATTTATCTTCACTATATCGTCCGATAAAACCGCCAATAAATAATGGTAAGAAAGCCACAAAAATCGTGGAGATTGTACCAAAGTTTAAGCTAGCAGAGGCATTTCCCTGAATACTCATGGTAAAACATCCTGCCACGGAAACAAATGCCCCAGATAGTGCATAAGATATTACCGCATTACTTTTCTCGTTAATACCAGTATCCACGGCAATCTTTTGTCCAGCTACTAGTGATCGCCAATGGAACCCAAATGAGGTCTTATTGGAAATAAGATAAATAGCCACAAATCCGATTGCTAAAACAATTATTTGATTTTGTGGCGAAGCAATTTTGGTCAAATGTAAAGTCCGATTTAATACTACCCCGCCGCCGTCGGTTGCAATAAAACCTAGTGCTTCATAGATTAATGTCATACCTAATGAAGTAACAATTGGAGGAATCTTCAAAATAATATAGGCCAATCCGGAGATAGTCCCTAGAACTGCACCAATCATTACAATGGCAATGAGCATATACCAGCCGTTCATCTCCCATCCCAAGTTTTCTAAGTACCACATGAATTTGGCACCTAGAATCGATGCCAATAGGCTAATGGAACCCAGTGAGAAATCGAACCGACCAGTAGATAAATTGAAGTTTAAAGCCCAAGCAATAAATGTCGTTACAGCAAAGGCATTAATAAAAGTACGAAAATGATTAGTGGTGCTGAATAATGTAGTATCCCTTCCCAGCAATAAGAGGGAGAAGAAAAGAAACACACCCGCTGGGATCACCAAAGTTATTACTATTTTTTTTAATCGTTCATTCATCTTTTCTCTCCCACTTTCTATTACCGATTCGCGATGTTTTCTTGAATAGTTTCAAAATCTACGTTGCTTGCAAATTTCACAAAGCTTTCGAAGTCTGCATCCTTGTTGTTTTTCTTGATTAATTGATTTAAATCATCTTTGTTAATTGCTGGATTTTCAAAATCGTTGGCAATGTCATACATCTTATCGAATTCTTCTTTTGTTTGCGCGTTCCAATAGTTTTGACTAATCCGGAATGCTTGGCCATTGTCACGGAAGTCTTCACTATCACCATTAACTGCATTCATTACTGCTGCAAAAGTAGGCCCAATCATTGCTGGGAATGTTCCAGACAAGTAGTCCACTTGTTGAGGATTGGCATCAAATCCATCTTTATAAGCTTCGGTAAAGGCAGAAACAGTTGCTAGACGAATTTCAGGATTAACATTAGAAATAGTTGCTCCGAATACTTCTAGCCCAATTCCTACAGACAATAATGTTTCCACACCAGGTTCACCTAACTTCTGTTGTGCTTCTGTGTAGAACGCACCAGCATCGTCCGGAAATCCTTCTAAGATTTGGATAGTATATTCATCACTTTCAAAACTACCGATGAATTTTCCTGCTTCTGGTTCTTTATAAGTCACACCTGCTTCTTGGAATGCTTTCACAAATCCTTCAAAACGTTTGCGGTGAGCATCTACTCCATAACTCATACCACCTGCATACAGAACATAGTTCTTGTCACCTTCTGCAATATAGTGTTTCGCCATATCATAACCAGCTTTTTCTTCAGAAGCTAAGTCTGGTCCAATCGTGCCTAAGAAGTACTCATTATCTTTCGTTTCTTCATATTGTTCATCGGTCATTGTTCCAACACCGACGATGTAATACATTTTTGCTTTAGCTGCTTCATTAATTGCCGCTACCATGTCTGCTTGAGTTAAAGCAATTACAGCTTTACAATTTTGAGAAGCAAAGTTTTCAATCGCTGATTTTTCTTCTTCAGCAGTAGAGATTGCGGAAGAGAACTTAAACTCCACATTGTATTTTTTTGCGATATAGTCGTTATAATACTTTTGAAAAGCTAGTACTTGTGAGTCTGAAGGGTCATAAATCAATACTCCAATATTCGTCTTTTCGCCACTATCAGTACCTTTACTACTATTTGCTGATCCTCCACCTCCATTACCGCATGCCCCTAATACGGGTACCAACAATAGTAATAATGCAGTTAAAACATAAATACCCTTTTTCCATACTTTTTTCATGATGCTTCCTCCTTATCTAGGTAATAGTTTTGTACGGTAATTCAATGTTGCTACAAATACCACAGCCAAAAACATCAAGCCTTTTACCAATTGTGTCATGCCAAATGATGCTCCTAATACTAGTAATACTTGGTTTAAGACTGTGATAGATAAAGCCCCCACTAGTGCTGCGCCTACTTTACTTCTAGCACCACCAGATACGGACATGCCACCAAATACAATAGCAATCAAGACATCCATCCCAATGGATCCCCCTGTTGCTTTACTTAAAGTGGGTGCCCGTAAGATTGTTAGAAAAGCTGCCAAGCCCACTCCGATTCCAGCAAAACAGAAAGAGTACAATGTTTGTTTCACAATAGAGATCCCCGTTTGACTGGCCGCCAAGGAATTACTACCGAAAAATTTATTCTTCCGGCCCACCGCTGTTTTATTAAACAGATAGTATGCGACAGAGAAAAACACAATCAAAATAATTACTTTTATAACTAGATTATCCAATTCTCCGGTTTGTCCGTTGAGCTTCAAATTCGTATTGCCATCTAAAATCAGATCGACCAGTGAGGTTAAGATACTCAACATGGCAATAGTAGAAACAAAGGCTGGTAAATTAAACACTGCGGACAGTAATGAATTGATCCCCCCGACGATTGTGCCACAGGCTACACAGGCGAGCATCATAATTAGAAAAGACTCTGTTTTGTTATATGACAAAACGCCAACCATACTACTTACTGCCAAAGATGCGCCGAGAGAAATATCAAAGGAACCTAGAGAGAAGATGAAAACCGCTCCAATCGCCACTACGGTTAAAATCACAGATTGATTGATGATAATTTCCACATTGTAAAGAGAGATATTCCCCCCAGAAATCCAGACATATAGAGCTACAAGTCCCAAGAGACCGATGATTGGTGCACTATCAAAAATTATTTTTTTATTGAATTTTTTTTTGGTTGGCATTTTTTTGACCAACTGACTTTCCATGTCCTCCTCCTCCTTAAATCATGTATTGAATGACTTCCGTATCTTTTAATTCTGACGAGCGAATGAATTCTTTTTGTACGCCACCATTTTTCATAATCAGGATGCGATCACTCATTCCCAATAATTCCGGTAGCTCTTCAGAAATTAAGATAATACCTTTGCCTTCTTGCTTCATCGCTTCCATTAGTTGATACATAGCTGCCTTAACCCCGATATCGATTCCTCTAGTCGGACAATCTAAAATCAAAACATCACAATCACGAGCCAACCATTTTCCAAAAACGACTTTTTGCTTATTCCCCCCTGACAGATATTGCACTTCCTGATCATGACTAGGCGTCTTAATCCGCAACTCTTCAATTTGAGTATCTACATAGTTGTTTTCTTTTTTTGTACTGATATAGCCTAATGCCCCTGCCAATAAATCCGTGCCCCCAATAGCGATATTATCTTTCACCGAAGAATTAAGTGCCAGAGCTTCATGATCTCGATTTTTTGACACATAACCGATTTTGGCTTTCATAGCACTCTTCGTGGAGGTGACTGTAGTTTTTCCTCCCCCAGCAGTTACTGTGCCACTACTCGGTAAGAATCCAAAAAGCATTTTGCCTAATTCATGCATACCGCAGTGAGACAAACCACCAATGCCCAATATTTCGCCCTTGTGAAGCTGAAGATTGACTTGATGTACTTTTTCTAAACCGGATATATTCTTGGCTTCAAGCAAAATAGTCTCTTCCCAGCTTGGTATACTGTCCTCTCGATAATAAGAACCGGTCAACTCTCGGCCAACCATTAAGTTTTTAATAGCTGTTTCATCGAAATCAGCCCGATCCACTACAGTAATTAAATCTCCATCTCGTAAAACGATTAGTTGATCGCAGTGTTCCATGAGTTCTTCTAAATCATGGGATACAAAAATACTGGCACCACCTTTGGCCTTTTGTTCATCCATTTGTTGATAGATAAATTCCCGACCTTTCTGGGACAAAGCTGTGGTAGTTTCATCTACAATCAACACTCTAGGTTCCTTCATCAAAACCTTGACAACTTCCAACAGTTTCCGTTCTTCTTGACTATATTTATCCACTACCTCTGAAGCTTTTAACTCTCCTAAATCATATTCATCTAAAATCTGTTGTGCCGCTTGTGTCATTTTTTTATTTGATACTAATGCCCTAGCTTGAAAGGATTTCATATTTCCTAAAAAGATATTTTCCGCCACCGTTATACCAGAAATTGTACCTTCTTCTTGAACAATCATCCCAATCCCCTGATCTAAGGCATCTATCATATTTGCCGGCTGGTAGTCTATACCACAGTATTTTAAGTTTCCTTTCGTTGGTGAAATAATTCCGGAAAAAATCGAGGACATAGTACTTTTTCCCGATCCATTTTCACCAATCAGCCCTATCGTGCTACCTCCTGTAATTTGTACTGAAACATCTCGTAACGCTGTAACTTCACCATATGTTTTAGTGACATTCATTGCTTCAAGCAACACCTCTTGCTTCACACCTATCACCTCTTTCGCCATTAAGGATATAAGAAATAAGTATGCGTTTACATGGAATAATTCAAAAAGCAATATGGAAAAAATCTAATACAAAAAAAGGCCTTCCATAAGAGAAAGGCCTTCCAATTAGTTGTCTAATATAGCAAGTATAATTCTTTATCTCGTTCATTGTATTGCTTCAACACTTCCTCTTTACTAATTGTGTTGGTAAAGAAGTCCAATAACAACTCCGGCAAAATATCTACCTTATACGCAGCTTTTTGCTCCGAAATGATTGGTTCAGCTTGTACCTTCGCATTCTTTAAAACACTAGGATGTTCTTCACTAGTTTGTTGCTGAAGAACTTTTTCTTCAAAGTAAGCCGCTAGAAATGCTCGACTCAAGTCCAGTTGCTCTGTTTCTTTATTAATATACAAAGAAGAAGGTAACATATACACTGATCCTCGACCATTTGGGAAATTAAAGAAGCCTACGGAATCCTCTGACATTTGATTGCTATCCGTTAAATATTGGATAAATCCAGACTGACAAAGAAAATGAGCACTCTCTCCTTTCGAAAAGGACTCCAACCCACCAGATAAACTTAAGGTCAAACGCTCTTCAGTAAAATAGTCTTTTTCTTTCCAAAAACTGACTTGATCCAATATCTCTCCATAATTTGGTGGACTCGTATTTTCGGCCACATACCAATAATACTGCGTCAACCACTGATCCTTAAACGGCGCTAGTAACGGCGTAATTCCATGTTCATACAAGGTTGCTAAATTATTATTAAAATCTCTCAAGTTTTTTGGTACATCAAGATCGTACTTCTGGTACAGCTCTTTATTGTACAAAAAGCCAATCGCATCGCCGCTACTTAAGGGAACGCCATACACTTGTTTTCCCACACTGACAGACTGACGATAGCTATCACTATATTCCTTAGTATAGCTTTCATTAGTTAAATCATAAAAGTATTCTTGGGGATCCAAACTTTTAAAAAGCCCGCCAGAACTAAACAGTAAGATATCAGGTCCATTAAAAGTGACCAATTCTGTGACTACTTCATTTTCTCCAGCACTCCCTGAAGGACGTTCCTTAATCTGCATTTCGATATCCTTTTCTTTTGCAAATTTGTCTACAAAATCTCGAAAATCCTTTGTAACTAATCCTGCATCGACGGAGATTACTAGCTTCTCGTTGGTGGATTGACTTGAAGGAACTTGAGTTGTTTCTTGCTGGCAGCCAGCTAACATGAATACCAGAAAGAAACTAAGGATTGTTCTCTGCCAAGCTTTCTTTTTGAATAGCAGATGGACTGCTACCATAGTTTTTCTTAAATACCTTACTGAAATATAAAGCATCTTGATAGCCCACCTCCTCTGCAATTTGTTTTAAGCTCTTAGTGGGATGTTTTCGAATTTCTACCAAAGCATGCTCCATACGATAGTTTACTAAGACCTCTTTAAAGGTTTTTTTCTGATAGGTTTTAAACAAATCATTAACCGAAGTAGTTGAAATACCAAAATGTTGACTCAACAAGTTAAGACTTAGTTCTTTGGCTGCAAAATGCTCCTTAACAAAGCCTTCGACCAACTGATAAAAAGCCTCGGAATTAATTTTTTCCGGGTATTGGTTCATCACTTGAAAAAAGTGAGCATGCAGTTGTTGGAATAAAATGACCACATCGGATAGTTTCACTGCTCCTAAAATAACATCACTAAAAGCCGCAGTACTGATACGCTGATTTTCAGATAAATGACCATTAAAAAAAGACAACAGTCTATTACCACGATCCAAAATTTGTAAAGTAGTTAACTGATGCAAAGCCTTTTTACTCACAAGATTTTCAATAATGTATTTTTTTAGTTGTCTCCAGTTTCCTTGAAGAAACCATGCTTCCAATTTCACCTCAATTTTTTGCCAATCAAGCGGATCTTTGGTGAGAATCTTTTCTTTGTTTAAATCAGAAAAACTCCGTATCCATTGTCCATCAAGGGTATGGTTCAATTCACACCAACGACTTAATTTGGTAGCTAACCCATTTAGCTCTTTTGGCTTACAAAATTCATTATGATATATTACGAAGTAGGAAAATTGAGCTAAAACGTTTTCCAAATGAGTTACAGCCTGAGCTAAAGAATCATTTTCCAACAACCAAAAATATTCATATTTCTTTTGCCCTTGAAGTAAGATACCTTTTTTTAACCACCTCATCTGTTCTATAACCAATTCCCGAAATTCTACAACCAAACCATTATAAGAGCCTAAATGAATCAATAACACTTTGTACTGTTTTTGGTCGTTGGCATTGCTTGAAGCTTGATTACCATTTAGATAGTTTTGTAGTAATTCTCTCTCCTGAGCCCGGCCACTAATTTGCCGACGTTTTGAAATAGTTTCCAATGTTTCAGTTAATTTCGCTGGTGATAAAGGCTTTAGTAAATACTCTTTGACCCCGTAGGCTAATGCCTTTTGGGCAAAGGTAAATTCTTGAAACCCACTGAGAATAATCACGTCTACAGAAAGTCTCTTTTGATGAATAAAAGCTGCCAATTCTAAACCATCCATCAAAGGCATCTTAATATCCGTGATTACTACATCAGTTTGTGGATAGGTTTCCAGCAAATTTTGCGCTTCTATACCATTGCGACCACAGCCTAATACCTCTAAAGACAAAGGAAGTTTAGCCACAATATTTTTGAGTATTTGTAACGCAGCCGGTTCATCTTCAATCAATAAAAGTTTCAATGGTTCCACTAGTCTAGCTCCCTTTCCAAAGAACAATTTTGGTTCCAATCTCTTTTGTTTCAATCGTCAAATGAAAACTAGGACCATAAAATAATCGTAATCGGGCATAAGTATTAACGATTCCCAATCCGCCAATTTCAAATTCCAGTCGTTCTAATGAATCACCTTGTTTCAAGGCTTTATCAATTTCTTGAATTTTCTTCTCTAGATAATGTTGTTTCTCTGAATTAATCCCGGGTCCGTTATCACTAATTTCTATTCTCCAGTCTGCGTCTGAAGCAGACTTTACTGTAATCGATAAATTCACTTTTTCTTGACCACTCTCAAAACCATACTTTATACTATTTTCGACAAAAATCTGTAAAACTAATTTGGGTATTAGTACTTCATTAAAACAAGTTGGTAACTGAATTACGTAGGTCAAATACTCTTGATAACGTTTCTTCATGAGCAGGAGATAATTCTCCACATGAGCAAATTCAGATTCAAATGTCGAATTTTTTTCAATATTTGAAGTAGTATAACGTAACATTTCTGTAATTCCTTGAGCAATCTCTACAGTATCTTGGTCCTCGTATTCCAACCCTTTGTAAGCCACAATGTTCATAATATTATATATAAAATGCGGATTTACTTGAGCTTGCAGTACTTCCATATTAGCTTCAAATTGTTTTCTCTGAGCAATTAATTCATTTTCAATAGCTAAGTTTAGTCGATTTTTCAACTGATTGTATGAATCCGACAAAGCCGTGATTTCATCTTCATCTGAGGTAATTTCACTGTTATGGGGCAAGGTAGTAATGTTCAAGTTCTCCATTTCTGCTTTTAAATCCTCTAAAGGATTTAAAAGCTTGCTTACACGATTTCGGAAAATCAAAAATAGTAAAGTTAGCAAAAGTACACTTAATAAAATTAAGTAAAAAGAAGTGCTTAAAATAGTAGAATTAACAGCCGATAAATCCTGAAAAGCCACAATTTGCTGTCCGTTTTCCAGGAATACTTGATGAGCTAGAGATCCTTCAAAGCTTTTGTCACGAGGCGACTGCAAATAATATTGTAGCTGACCTAAGTTGCCGTCCTCTGAATAAGCCACTAGTTTATGTTTCTGATCCAAGATATAAAAAGACATCTGACTGTCTGAATTTAATGACAATAGTTCGGAAAGTTTTTCCTGGTAATCTTCCACTTGTAGATAAACGTATTCTCCATTTGGATATATTACTTTTCGCATATAAGCAAATAAGTATTGCCCGGAATTCCCCCAAACATCTTGAAAATTGGGGACCAAAAAAACACCATTATTGTAATCAGCAGTTTGTAAAAGTGCTTCTACCTTTTCAATAGCAGTTTCTCTCTGACTGGAAAGCTTGATATCATTCGTCAAAAAATCGTTTTTTGATGTAATCACATTAACTCGATAGAAGTCGGCTAAGTTTGAATAATTACTGATTTTTTCAGTAATCCGAAGATAGCTCCGCTCTAAAGCCAAAACATTTTCTTCTTTTGTATCCAAGTAACTCAAGGTACGTAAGTCTAATAAAAACTCCTTATCCGATAACAAATTGGTTACAGCTTGATCATAGCTAGCCAACTGCAACTGATATTGCTGCTTGATTGACTCTGTGTAGCTAGTTAGTTTCTCATAAGATTCCTCTTTTAGTTTATTACTGTTAATAAAAACTAAATAACCAGAAAATATTAAGAAGAATAAGACTGTTATCACAAAATATACCGTACTCAACTTTCGTTTTAAAGACACATATCCACCACCTAATATTGATGCAATAACAAAGCGCTTACGTTTTGTCCATTATATCAAACTATTGAGAAGAAAAGATTTTTTCTTTTATAAATGGTTTTTAATGCAAAAACGCTACTAATTAATCTTAACTAAGTGCCTTGAATAGATAAAAATCTCCTATTGAGATTAACTCCACCACCCGTATCACCTTCCACTGCATTCTCAATCCCCCCATCAAATCAACTCTATCCCCAAAATCTCCATCAAAAAAAACCGCATCATTTATGATACGGTTCTCCGTGATTAATCCGCATGGCCCGATAAATCTGTTCTACTAAAATCAAGCGCATCAGTTGATGAGGGTAGGTCATCTTGCCAAAGGAAATTTGCGCATTGCTACGCTTTATGACTTCTGAACTTAAGCCTAGTGAGCCTCCAATCACAAAAACAAATTGACTTTTGCCTTGAATTTGAAGTTGATCGATTTGTTTGGCAAAGGCTTCACTACTAGGATTTTTTCCTTCGATGGCCAAGGCAAAGACGTATTCTCCCTCTTTGATTTTAGCTAGGATGCGCTCTCCTTCTTTTTCTTTGACTTGTAGCATTTGGGCTTCACTAAGATTTTCGGGAGCTTTTTCGTCGGGAACTTCCACCATTTGAAGCTTGCAATAAGCACCCAAACGCTTAACATATTCATTAATACCTTGGACTAAATATTTTTCTTTCAACTTTCCTACTGTAATAATTTTGATATTCATAACTTATCCTCACTTGTTGATAACTTTCTTTGAGTTTACCACAGTTTTTATCCCCATCTCTTTTATTTTCTTATTTTTATTTTGAAGCAAAAATTCTGATTCTAAGCCTTTTTTTCTACAAACGTCTGTTCTCCACAGAATTACCCACACTATCCACAGGTTGTTGATAATTCTGTGGATAGTTTTCCCCATCATTTTGTGAAAAAGGATAGGTTTACGGAATTTTTTCATGATTTAACATTTATTTAGCCCATTTCGTTCATATTTTTTTCAAAGTCTCCAGATAGACTAAATACAGGAATTGATACTATACTATAACTAAGCAATTATTCGATTTATGTAAATTGTCAGGAGGAAAACATTATGAAAAAGAAAAATGGTACAGCTAGCCGCTTTCTTACGGGTTTACTAGGCGGTGCTGTAGGCGGACTATTAATTGTCGGTGGCTTTTATTTAGCCAATGGCTCTAGTCTGGCCCCTAGCACTAATAATAGTAGCAACAGCACTTCCACCAACGAACCCGCCCAAGTCTCCAATATAAAAGTGGACGTGGACAGCGATATCACCTCGGCTGTGGAAAAAGTCCAAGGGGCGGTAGTTTCCGTAATTAATTTGCAAGCACAACAACAAACGACCAATAATCCTTGGGGCGAAATGTTTGGGCAACAGTCAGAAGAAAGCACCAACGAAAATACCGATGACAGCAATTTAGTAGAAGCCAGCGAAGGTAGTGGCGTGATTTACAATAAAGATGGAGATTCCGCTTATGTGGTAACCAATAATCACGTTGTAGAAGATTCCGATGGCTTAGAAGTTGTGATGTCAGATGGAACGAAAATTAAAGGGGAATTAATGGGAACTGATGCGGTAACGGACCTAGCCGTTATCAAGATTTCCTCAGAAAATGTGGATGAAGTAGCAACCTTTGGCGATTCTTCTGCTTTGAAAGTCGGCGAACCAGCCATTGCCATTGGGTCGCCATTAGGTTCTCAATACGCTAACTCGGTTACCTCTGGGATTATTTCCTCTGTGGACCGACCAATTTCTGACAGTAGTACTGGGGTTAATATTAGTGCCATTCAAACGGATGCCGCGATTAATCCGGGGAACTCAGGTGGGCCATTGATTAATATCGCCGGCCAAATCGTGGGGATTAACTCTAGTAAGATTGCTTCCACTTCAACTGAAAGTTCCGATATTAGCGTGGAAGGGATGGGCTTTGCCATTCCAAGTAATGATGTGGTGAAAATCATCGACCAACTACAAAAAGACGGCAAAGTCACTCGTCCAGCATTAGGGATTAACATGGTAGATCTTTCTTCAGTAACTTCCCAACAACAAGAACAAATTCTTGGGGTACCAAGTTCTGTGAAAGCTGGTGTGGTAATTACCAACGTGATGAATGCTACTCCTGCTGAAAAAGCTGGTTTGAAACAATATGATGTCATCACCAAGGTCGACGACAAAGAAGTCACTAGCGCTACAGATTTGCAATCGGTTCTTTACGATAAAAACGTTGGGGACACGATTACAGTAACTTACTATCGTGGCGACAAAGAAAGCACCGCTAAGGTTGAATTAACCATTGATAGTTCCGCATTGCAACAAAATAAGCAATAATAGCCAACGAAAAATCCAGCTAGGGAAAATGCCTAGCTGGATTTTTTTATTTAATAAGCTGCTGGTAAATCTCATATACGGCACCAATCATCCCCGCATCGTTTTGCAACTTGGCTGTACGGATTGGCGCAATGGTTTGACCATCTAAATAATGAATGGAGCTATGACGGGCTTTTACATTGGCTAATGTTCCTTGCAGACGTTGATTGAAGGCAGGATTTGCACTAATGCCCCCTCCTACTAAAATAACTTCTGGATCAAAACAACTGATTAAATTCAGTAACGTAACGGATAAATCTACAAAAAAGCGCTCGATAATCTCATGGGCCAACTGCTCTCCTGCTGCCTCTCGGGCAAATAATTCTCTAGCATCCGTAATCGGCAACTCGCTCCCTTCTTGAGCTTTACGGGCTAGGTCGTACTGGTAACACAAACCACCTACCACTGCGGCTTTTTTATTGCTAGAGACTTCTTCAATGTCACCGGTGTCAGGTAATTGATCGATCATCATCCAGCCAAATTCTCCTGCCATACCATGGGCACCTCGGAACACTTCGCCATTCATCACAATACCGCCACCAATCCCAGTCCCCAAAACTAAGCATAAATAATTATCGATTCCTCGAGCATTGCCCAGCCACTTTTCTGCGATAGCCGCCGCATTTGCGTCATTTTCAATCGCTACTGGCAAGTGGCACCGTTCTTCCAAAGACTGCTTAAGATTTTTGCCGTACAGTGGTTTAATGGCTCCTGCGGTTAACATGAAACCATCTTTTTGAATAATACCGGGAGCACTGATGCCAATGCCTTTAATCTCTGGATAGTCAATTTGATAATTGGCGACAATTTCTGCCATTTCCGTTATTAATTGTTCCACATCATAGCTAGTCTCAATGGAGCTCTTCGCTAAAATTTGCCCCTTTTCATCCAACAATCCATATTTGATCGTTGTTCCTCCAATATCAAAACCTACAAACATCTCGCAACTTCCCTTCTGTCTTATCACTTTACTAAATACGATTTACAGTCATTATATGATAACGATTACAAGGATGCTAGCTTTTATAGAAACGACAGCTGGGAACGATTGTAAACAGGATAAAAAGGTCATTTGAAAGGTACAGTGACGTTATAAAAAAAGCCGCAAACCTCATCTAGGGTTGCGGCTCATTAATTATTTTCCGGGAGCAAACGGTGTGCCTACAACTGCCTCTTCTGGCAATTCTAAAATGCCTTTTTTACCAGTTTCATTCGGTACGTGGAGTTCAGCCGGAGAGCAAATCATGCCGTAGCTTTCTACTCCTCGTAAAACACCGGGCCAGATCAAAAGACCATCTGGCATCATCGCTCCGGGTTTGGCTACCACGACTTTTAAGCCTTGGCGAATATTGGCCGCGCCACAGACAATTTGTAAAACTTCCCCATTGTCCACTTCTGTTTCAGTAACAGACAAATGGTCACTGTCAGGATGAGGCACGCAGCTTTTCACATAGCCCACTACAAACTTAGGCGCTTCTTCTTCTGGTAGTTCTTCAGTAAAACCAGATAAGTGCAACTGCTGGTTTAAAATCGCGATTTGCTCTTTAGTGGGGTAAACTTGGCCAGTTTCTTCTAAGGTCAATGCCTCAGAAAGGTTAAAGAAGTTCCAACCTACAATGGTGCCTTCACTATTTTTGATTTGCGTAATATTGTATTTTCGTTCATAGGTTAGGGGCAGATTTCGATCGTCGGCGCTAATCACCAACAACGTATCCCCAACATGCTTGGGATTATAGGAATAAATCACAAGAAACCCTCCTTGATGATAAAATTTCACAACTTGTATCATAACAGAAAACTTACAGGAGCACAAAAAAACTTCATTAAAAAAAGCCGAGGCATTGTCCTCGGCTTACGCAATTCATTTCTTATCAAAACTTACGACTAACACATCACACAATGCTTGACGGATGACGTAGCTAGCAACACTGCCGGTCATAAAGCGTTCTACTGCATTTAATCCCGATTGTCCCACCATGATTAAATCGATTTGATATTTGGAGGGTAGTTTTTGAGCCATCGCTTCTTTAGCTGAGCCATAGGCGATGATGCCTTCAATCTTGGGAAAATCATGATCGATACCATATTTTTTACAGGCTTCAATCATTTCTTTGGCACTAGCGGTTTCTTGATCGACGATATTTTGATTCAAGGAACTATACCCCATCATGGTAGTAATCTGCTGATCTACCACATTGGCCACATAAACTGTCCCATTATTCCGCCGCGCGACTTCCACCGCTTTTTCAAAGGCCAGCTGGGCTTGCTCTGACCCATCAATTCCTACTAAGATTCTCTTATACTCTTGTTCCAACAAAATCACTCCTCTCGATTTGTACTCCCGCCAGCCAAATTATTTTGGCAAGCTTTTTAAGAAGGCTTCAATTTCTTCTTTTGTCTTGCGGTCTTTGTTGACTAGTCGGCCGATTTCTTGACCATTGTCTACCACGACAAAACTAGGAATGCCAAAGATGCTCCATTCCGCTGCCACATCAATAAATTTGTCCCGATCCACTTCAATAAATTGAAATTCAGGGAAATCTGCTGCAATTTCCGGCATAAACGGTTTGATAAAATGACAGTCACCACACCAGGTAGCAGTAAAGAAAAACACATTGCGGCCACTATTCACATAGCCAGCCAATTCTTCTAACGTTTCAGGAATAATCATATAAAGCCTACTTTCTCTTTAATATCTTTATTATACACTTTTTCTAGCTACTGCCAAAAATCAGGACTTGGGTTATAACTAGAAATAAAAATCATAGGGTTCGTTTCTTAATAAAACGCTCTAGCCGAGTCATCGCTTCTTTTAATTCTTCTAAAGAATAGGCATAAGACAAGCGTAAATATCCTTCTCCGGCTTCACCAAAAGCAGATCCGGGCACACAGGCTAGCGCTTCTTCTTCCAATAAATTTAAAGCAAATTCTTCTGAGCTTAAACCAAACTGAGAAATATTAGGGAAAAGATAAAATGCTCCTTTGGCCTTATAACAAGGAATGCCCATCTGAGTCAATGCGTGATGGAGATAGTTTCTTCTCTGTTCATAGGACTCCCGCATAGGTTCCACCAGTCCCTGCCAGTCTCCTTTTAAGCCTTCTAGTGCTGCATATTGACTGACAGTTGGTGCGGTCATAATGATGTATTGATGCAATTTTAACATCTGTTCTGTAAAAATAGCAGGTGCTGCCAAATAGCCAATCCGCCAACCGGTCATAGCGAAGGTTTTAGAAAAGCCATTAATTAAAATGGTCCGCTCCGCCATGTTTGGAAAACTTGCAATGCTCACATGCTCTCCTTCATAGATTAATTCTGTATAAATCTCATCAGAAATCACCACTAAATCATGTTTTACCACAACTTGGGCAATGGCTGCCGCTTCTTTTGGGGAAAGGGTGGCACCGGTGGGATTATTAGGATAAGACAAGAGTAAAATTTTTGACTTAGGCGTAATGGCTGCTTCCAATTGTGCTGGAGTTAAGACAAAACCATTCTCCTCTTGTAGATCAATCGTCACTGGTACACCACCAGCCATAACGGTACAAGGCTCATAACTTACAAACGCTGGTTGAGGAATGATCACTTCATCTCCCGGATTTAACAAAGCGCGAAAAGCCAAGTCAATCGCCTCGCTGCCACCAACAGTCACAATGATTTCACTTTGGGGATTATAACGATTGCCCACCCGTTTGGTTAAATAGCGACTGATTTCTTGACGCAATTCCAAAAGACCTGCATTCGCTGTGTAAAATGTACGGCCTTCTCGCAAAGAACGGATCCCTTCAGTGGTCATATTCCAAGGGGTATCAAAATCTGGCTCTCCTACACCTAGCGAAATGGCATCGGGATTTTCTGACACAATATCAAAGAATTTACGAATTCCTGAAGGTTTCAAATCAACAATTGAACGAGCTAAAAATTTTTCCATAGTTGTCATGGGCTCACCTTAATCCGTTCATCCCGCTCCCGACTATCTAATTCAATGCCCCAGTCCTTGTACTTCTTCAAAGTAAAGTGAGTCCGCGTACTTTGCACCGCCTCAATGGGTGCCAAGTGATTGGAGATAAAATTGGAAATTTCCTTAATATTTTTTCCTTGCAACATCACGAGAAAATCATAGGGCCCGCTGAGAAAATAAACCGTCTCCACTTGAGGAAAGCGTTTGATTTGCTCGGCTACCGCTTGATAGCCTTCTGTGCCTTGTGCAGTAACACGAATCTCTACAATTGCCTCAATCCAATCATCTTCAACTTCTTCCCAATTAATCAACCCTCGATAGCCACAGATAATTCGTTCTTGTTCAAAAAAAGTGAGTGTTTCTTCAATGACATTTTGCGGTTCATCTAATAAAATTGACAATTCTTCACTGGTTAAGCGACAATTTTTCTCAATCAAATGCAACAATTTCTTCCGTTTCTTTTCTTCCATAAACTGCTCCCCCTTTAGTTAAAAATTTTACAGAATCATCAAATAATCCTTTGCCCTTAATAATCTTTTCTGGGTGGTACTTGCTGCTCTTACTCTGGTAAAAATGATAGAACCTAGAATAGCATTGATCCAGCTACATAGCGCCAAATTTCATTATTTTCCCACCAAAACAAAGAAGACAGCTGGCTTTTGGCCAACTGTCTATTTGTTAACCTTTAACGATGGTTTCTACCGTAGATTTATCTAAGCCTTTTAAGGTTTGGATCAACATTTCCCGAGCAGCATCAAAGTCAGCAATGCTAAACATCGTTTGGTGAGTATGGATATAACGACCACACACGCCAATGACTGTACTTGGAATTCCTTCCACAGAAGTATGAGCCGCCCCAGCATCGGTACCGCCTTTAGAAACAAAGTATTGATAAGGAATATTGTTGGTTTCCGCAGTATCCAATAAGTATTCCCGCAAGCGTGGCAACATGATCAAACCAGGATCATAAATCCGCATCAAAGTACCTTCTCCCAAATGGCCGAAAGTCCCGGTAGTAGTAGTTAAATCATCCGCTGCCGAACAATCTACTGCAAAGAACAAATCTGGTGCAAATTTAGTAGTGGAAACTTTTGAGCCCCGCAAGCCCACTTCTTCTTGAACGTTCGCTCCCGCAATTAACGTATGACCTAATTTTTCATCTTTCAACGCTTCCAAAGCTTCCAACATCACAGTACAACCATAACGATTATCCCAAGATTTAGAGATGATATTTTTACCATTAGCTGTTTTCACAGTTTCAACGCTAGGAACCAACGTATCCCCTGGTCGTACACCGTAACTTTCCGCTTCTTCTTTAGACTCAAAGCCAGCATCAAATAAAATGCTATCCACGGTCACATTGCCTTGACCATTCGTGCCTCGTAAAAGATGTGGTGGCACTGAAGAAGAGATACAAGGATAGTGCTTGCCACTGGCGGTGATTAAGGTAAAGCGTTGAGCAGAAACCACGTAAGGATTCCAGCCCCCTAGAGGAACCACTTTAAATAAGCCTCGAGGTGTAATTTCAGTTAGCATAAAGCCTACTTCATCCATATGGGCGGCAACCATCACTTTTGGCGCATCGGCATCTTCATGATGGCGAATCCCAAAAATTCCCCCTAGGCCATCTTGTTGGATTTCGTCTACCAAGGGCGTCATAGCGGTGCGCAAGTACTCGCGAATTGGTCCTTCAAAACCAGATGTTGCTTGCATTTCTGTCAGTTCTTTAATTCGTGCAAATGTTTTTTCTTCCATTTTTTGTCACCTGAATTCAGGTGTCCCTCCTTTATACTGCGTAAATGTGCTATCTAAACTAGACAGCGGTGTACTTTTTTTAAAAGTTGCAGATAGGCCTTTCTATTTAAGGTCCTTATCCTATAATTCTGTTGTTTATTATAGCGCAAATGGCTTTCTTTGAGTATTTTTCTTATCAGCTTTTTACAAGTTATGGTAAAATTAGACTAATAGTTCGGAAAGTTACCTGATAAGGGGGAAATTACCAATGGAAAATGACAATCAACTGAGTATTTTTAAAGGCGGTCTGGCTTTAGGTGTCAGCGTTGGCCTCATCGGTGGTGTCATGTCCACCTTATGGGTCAAAAAGCGACAAAGACTCAATCCTGATGCCGTATTGAGTCTCGTCAAAGAAGCTTTCTTGAAAGAAGGACCCATTGAGGGTTCTTGGATTAATTTTGAAAAACAGCCTTTACGAAAATTTGCAGTTCATTCAGAAGGCTACACCGGGGGCATCACTCGCTTAGAAGATGGCAAAATTGTTTCCTACGAGTTTTTAGCCGATGCCAAAACCGGCACTGTTCTGGAAATTCAGCGACTAATTGAAGACTAACTCAACTACCTAACAAGCTCGTCACTTAACGGACAAGCTTGTTAGGTTTTTTTCGGTCTCAAGGCGGATAAGTTGTGCTTTTTTCTTTGTTAAGCTCAAGTTATCAAAGACAAAGGAGACAAGATATGAAGACGATACTCAAATTAGCTGCAGGAATTCTTTTATTTTTAGGAGGCCTTACTTTGTTTTCAAATTACGCCCCTGACGAAATCGCACAAATCATAGATCAAATGAATCCCCTCGTTCCTACCACCGACATGTATGTAAAAACGACCCATCCAGAATCCGTTAATAGTTATGGAACAGCCTTTTATAAACAAACCGCTGCAGACGAAAAAGGGAAAACCAGAAAAATCCAATTCACTGGCATGTCCCAGTTAAAACTGGATCACTACTTAAAACTCACCACAAAAGGCCTGCATGTTGAAACCTATGAAGAAGTCAACAGGGACTCAGTGCCTAAAA
>NZ_JBCOJC010000031.1:0-30224 GCF_040925905.1 Enterococcus sp. 2201sp1_2201st1_C11_2201SCRN_220225 | reverse complement strand
GGATTGGGATTATTGGTTCATTGATTCCCGTAGCGTTAATGGTCTTTGGCTACCAACAAGTTTACGCGGTATTAAATCCCATTCTCTTGCGCTCCAATTACAGTATGGTGCAGCCTGGAAACTTCAGTTGGCAAATTTCCATCGTGCTTTTAGCCGTTGGATTTATCATTGGTTCACTGGGGTCGGTCTTATCTATGCGCCGTTTCTTAAAAGTTTAAAAATAGTAGAATCCTGTCATTTGGCAGGATTTTTTTTAGCTTTAATAAGGCAGTAGCTGGATTGAAAATGCAAAGAAAAATGCTTTGTCATTTGCAATCTAGAGTGCTGTCTGCTTTATTATGCCATTTCCTACCCTGTAACTTTACAAGTTTTGTGAAGTTCGTTATGCTAAAGTTGAGAAGGTTGTTGGGGGGCCGAAGATGGCAGTCATTACGGAGAATTTATTTACGATTTTATTACTAGCAAATATTTTGCTATCATTGGTGATTGTCTTTCGAGAACGTCGGGACACGGCTCAAACCTGGGCTTGGCTTTTAGTCTTGAGCTTTGTACCAGTGGTGGGATTTGTCTTGTATTTCTTTTTTGGCCGGGGAATTTCCAAAGATAAGATTTTTGACTTGAAGATGCAAGGCAAAATTGGGATGAATGTGGAAATTGAAGAACAAGGTCAAGCACTAAAGCGAGACCTATTTCCCCATCCTCCTACGGCTCGTGTGGACGCCAAGCAACTGATTTATATGCTCACGGTTTACGAGCGAGCCTTGTATACTACCAATAATCAGGTGCAGTTGTTTACAGATGGTCGTAAAAAATTTGACGCTTTGATTGAAGATATCAATCAAGCTTATGATCATATTCATTTTGAGTATTATATTTTTCGTGGCGACCAGTTAGGCCTAGAAGTGCGAGAAGCATTGGTAGCTGCTGCAAAACGAGGCGTAAAAGTTCGAGTTTTATTAGATGCATGGGGCTCAAATGGAGTGGCACGTCATTTCTTTGACCCTTTAGTAGCAGCTGGTGGAGAAGTATCCTTTTTCTTTCCACTGTTTGTGCCTTATATCAACCCCCGAATCAATTACCGCAATCACCGGAAAATTGTGGTGATTGATGGTCAGATCGGGTATACTGGAGGCTTTAATGTAGGGGATGAATACTTAGGCTTAGTGGAAAAATTTGGCTATTGGCGAGACAATCATCTGCGGATTGCCGGTCCAGCAATTTATAGCTTGCAAAACCGTTTTTTGATGGATTGGAATTCTCAACACAAAGAAGAAATTTCCTATGCTGCAGCTTACTTTCCCCAAATTGAGTCTCAAGGAAAAGTCGCTATGCAAGTGGTGACCAGTGGGCCAGATTCTGAGTATGAACAGATTAAAATGACGTATTTAAAGATGATCAATATGGCAAAAAAAGAAATCTTAATTCAAACACCTTACTATATTCCCGATGGCTCCATTCATGAAGCGCTAAAATTGGCCTTATTGTCTGGGGTAAAGGTGTATTTACAAATTCCCAATAAGCCGGATCACCCTTTAGTATATTGGGCGACCTATTCCTTTGCAGCGGAACTGTTGGAGTACGGAGCTTCTGTGGCAACTTATGAAAATGGTTTTATTCATGCTAAAACCATGGTGATTGATGAAGGCATAGCTTCAGTAGGTTCTGCTAATATTGATGTTCGTTCTTTCCGCTTAGATTTTGAGGTAAACAGTATTTTATATGATGCTACTATGGCTCAAGAAGTACGTCAGGCCTTTTTTGCAGATCGACTGCTGTGTCAGGAATTAACAAAAGAATTATACAACCAGCGGGGGATTGTCATTAAGCTAAAAGAAGGCTTAGCGCGCTTAGTTTCACCATTGCTGTAAAAATAATTGAATCAGTCATTTGCAATTTGCAAGGGCCAGAGTTTTTGGTAGAATGAAGTTGTTTGCGGCATGTCCCGGACAAAAAAAGATCCTGTTTTCTCTTTTAAGAACGGACAGGCTAGATGGATGAAGGAGCAAATGAATGAAAAAACGTCTAATACTCGCTTTAGGATTGATTACTTTACTGGCCTTAAGTGGCTGTGCCAAGTGGATTGACCGGGGCGAATCAATCACCGCAGTAGGTTCTTCTGCTTTACAACCTTTAGTAGAAACCGTAGCGGAAGAATATCAAACCAAAAATCCCGGCAAGTTTATTAACGTACAAGGTGGCGGGAGTGGGACTGGTTTAAGCCAAGTTCAATCTGGTGCAGTGGAAATCGGCAATTCCGATTTGTTTGCGGAAGAAAAAAGTGGCATTAAAGCCGAAGAACTGGTGGATCATAAAGTAGCTGCAGTAGGGATTGCCCCCATTGTGAATAAAAAAGTTGGGGTTACCAATTTAACCATGGAACAGCTAAAAGGGATTTTCCTAGGGGAGATTACCAATTGGCAAGAAGTTGGTGGTGCCAATCAAGCTGTGGTAATTTTAAACCGGGCAGCAGGTTCTGGTACCCGAGGAACTTTTGAAAAATGGGTTTTAGATGGCCAAACTGCCATTCCTGCTCAAGAACAAGATTCCAGTGGCATGGTACGCCAAATTGTTGCGGATACTCCAGGAGCTATTAGTTATGTGGCCTTCTCCTATGTCACAGAGGATGTAATGACGTTAAACTTAAATGGGGTCTCTCCCACAGATGAAAATGTCACTACTAATGACTGGCCAATTTGGGCATATGAACATATGTATACCAAGAAAAATCCTGACAGCCTAACTAAAGAATTTTTGGACTATGTTTTATCAAAAGAAGTGCAAGAAGGAATTGTAGGGGAATTAGGCTACATTCCAGTGTCTTCCATGAAGGTAGAACGAGACTGGCAAGGCAATGTGATTGAATAATCTTTACACAAAATTTACAATAAGTTTATGGGAAATTGATGTTGCTCTCCTAAAATAAAATCGTAGGAAAAAAGCAGTGGGACATGGCGTGCTCTTCACCGCCACAGGCGTGAAGAGGCTGGGTCGGCTGCTTTTTTTGAATCTAGCTTTTCAAAAAGTAATCAGCGTAACAAATGAATTTTTCGCTGAGGTTAGGAAATAAAGGAGGAATTATTTTGGAGGAAGATGTGAAAAAAGCGCTCTTGACCAAGTCAAAGCGTGCCCGCATGGAGCAGCGAGGAAAGATTATCAGTTTTTTATGTATCGCTTTAATCGTGCTTGTGGTGGTTTCAATCTTTTATTTTGTAGCGAGTAAAGGTTTGGCAACTTTTTTTAAGGATAAAGTGAATGTCTTTTCCTTTCTTTTTGGGACGGATTGGAATCCTAGCCAATTAGGCGCTGATGGCAAACCTCAAGTAGGGGCTTTACCGATGATTGCCGGCTCTTTTATTGTGACTTTCTTGTCAGCGATTGTAGCCACACCTTTTGCCATTGGGGCAGCGGTTTTTATGACGGAAATCTCGCCGAAACAAGGACAAAAAATCTTACAACCAGTTATTGAACTCTTAGTAGGGATTCCTTCTGTAGTATACGGTTTTATTGGGCTGTCCGTCATTGTACCGGCTGTGCGCTCTGTCTTTGGTGGTACTGGTTTTGGGATTTTAGCCGGAACTTTTGTCTTATTTATTATGATTTTACCAACTGTGACCACGATGACGGTAGATGCCTTAAAAGCTGTACCTCGGCATTATCGAGAAGCTTCACTAGCACTAGGGGCTACTCGTTGGCAAACCATTTACAAAGTAGTCTTACGAGCAGCAATCCCTGGAATTTTAACTTCAGTGGTCTTTGGTATGGCCCGGGCTTTTGGGGAAGCCTTAGCGATTCAAATGGTTATCGGGAATGCGGCTTTAATGCCAAATTCTTTAGTAACGCCAGCTTCAACGTTAACCTCGATTTTGACCATGGGAATTGGGAATACGATTATGGGTACCGTGGAAAACAACGTACTTTGGTCCTTGGCTTTAATTTTATTACTGATGTCTTTAATCTTTAATATTATCATCCGCTTAATCGGCAAGAAGGGGGCTTTTAATAAATGAACGCAAAACGCTCGGATAAAATTGCTACTGGGATTTTATATGCCATTTCCGGTACGATTGTTTTAATATTAGCGGCGCTCTTATTGTATATTTTAGTGCGTGGGGTACCTCATATTTCTTGGGAGTTTCTAACCTCGCCTTCAAAGGCCTATCAAGAAGGCGGCGGGATTGGGATTCAATTGTTTAACTCGTTTTACTTGCTGTTGATTACGATGTTGATTAGTTTTCCCATTTCGCTAGGGGCGGGGATTTATCTATCAGAGTACGCTAAGAAAAATTGGCTAACTGATGTGATTCGTACGTCCATTGAAATCTTAAGTTCTTTGCCATCGGTTGTGGTAGGTCTCTTTGGATTCTTGATTTTCGTTATTCAATTCGGCTATGGCTTTTCAATTATTTCTGGCGCCTTAGCTCTGACTTTTTTTAACTTGCCTTTGTTAACTCGAAATGTAGAAGAGTCATTACGGGCGATTCATTACACCCAACGAGAAGCCGGGCTGGCCCTAGGCTTATCCAGATGGGAAACGGTATTGCGTATCGTGGTTCCTGAAGCTACTCCGGGAATTTTAACGGGGATTATCTTAAGTTCTGGGCGGATTTTCGGGGAAGCGGCAGCCTTGATTTACACTGCTGGACAAAGTGCTCCGGCTTTGGATTTTTCCAACTGGAATCCATTAAGCGTCTCTAGTCCCATTAGTATTTTTCGTCAGGCGGAGACATTGGCTGTGCATATTTGGAAAATCAATACAGAAGGTACCATGCCAGATGGAGAAGCCGTATCTGCCGGTGCTTCTGCGGTCTTGATTATCGCAGTTTTATTGTTTAACTTTGCCGCTCGCGCTGTGGGCAAACGTCTGTATAAGAAAATGACTTCTGCATAGATTGGAGCAAATCAATGAGTTATGATATGAATGATCGCCATTTGATCACCTTTGACAAAGATGACAGTGTGGCCTTATATACTGAAGATTTAAAAGTTTGGTACGGACAAAATGAAGCCATTCACGGGGTGGATTTACAATTTGAAAAAAATAACATCACTGCATTAATCGGGCCTTCTGGTTCTGGAAAATCCACTTATTTGCGTTCTTTAAACCGAATGAATGATGGAATTTCTGGTACCAGTGTTACTGGTAAAATCATGTACAAAGACGTGGATGTCAATCGTCATGATATTGATGTTTACGAAATGCGCAAACGCATTGGCATGGTCTTCCAACGGCCAAATCCTTTTAGTAAGTCAATTTATGAAAACATTACGTTTGCATTGAAGCGCCATGGAGAAAAAGACAAACAAAAGTTAGATGAAATTGTCGAATCCAGTTTGAAACAAGCAGCTTTGTGGGATCAAGTCAAAGACAACTTGAATAAAAGTGCTTTGGCACTATCCGGTGGACAACAACAACGGCTGTGTATTGCCCGAGCAATTGCGATGAAACCAGATATTTTATTATTGGATGAACCTGCTTCGGCTCTTGATCCGATTTCCTCTGGTAAAGTGGAAGAAACCCTAGTCAACTTGAAAGAAAACTATACGATTATCATCGTGACTCACAATATGCAACAGGCTGCACGGATCAGCGATTATACAGCCTTTTTCTATCTAGGTAGCGTGTTGGAATACGATAAAACCCGAAAAATCTTCACCCGGCCCAAAATTAAGGCCACTGAAGATTACGTTTCAGGACACTTTGGTTAAGGAGGATGGAGATGACTGAACCACTGATTTCATCACAGGATTTACATTTATACTATGGCGAAAAAGAAGCCTTAAAAGGCATTTCCATGGGCTTTGAAAAAAATCATATCACCGCTTTAATCGGTCCTTCCGGCTGTGGCAAATCCACTTATTTGCGCACGTTAAATCGCATGAATGATTTAATTCCTGGTGTGACGATTACCGGAAATGTACAATACAAAGGCAACGATATCTATAGTCCGAAACAAGACATTGTGGAACTCAGAAAAGAAATCGGCATGGTTTTCCAACAACCAAATCCATTTCCTTTTTCCATTTACGAAAATGTCATCTATGGGTTAAAATTAAAAGGAGAAACAAACAAAGAAAAACTGGACCAAGTGGTGGAGGAAAGCTTGAAAGCCGCCTCCGTGTGGGATGATGTAAAAGACAAACTCCACACTAGCGCTTTGTCACTATCCGGCGGTCAGCAACAGCGAGTGTGTATCGCTCGGGTATTAGCCGTAGATCCAGAGATTATTTTATTGGATGAACCGACTAGCGCCTTGGATCCTATTTCATCAGGGAAAATTGAGAATACGCTGTTTCATTTAAAAGAGCGTTACACGATGATTATTGTGACCCACAATATGTCGCAAGCTTCCCGAATTTCCGATAAGACCGCTTTTTTCTTAGAAGGGAATTTGATTGAGTTTGATGATACAAAGAAGATTTTCTTAGAACCAAAACAAAAAGAAACAGAAGATTATATTTCCGGCCGTTTTGGCTAACAGAAAGTGAGGAGTATGGTTATGTTGCGGACACAGTTTGAAGAAGAGTTGTTAAATCTTCACAATCAGTTTTATGAGATGGGGATGATGGTTAGTAATGCCGTCCATAAATCGGTAAGAGCTTATATTAAACACGATAAATCACTGGCTCAAGAAGTGATTGATCACGATGTGGAAATCAATGATATGGAAGTGCGCTTGGAGAAGAAGAGCTTTGAAATGATTGCCTTGCAACAGCCGGTAACTACTGATTTGCGCATGATTATCACGGTAATGAAAGCGAGCTCTGATTTAGAACGCATGGCTGATCACGCGGTATCCATTGCGAAATCCACCATTCGAGTTAAAGGGGAAACCCGGATTCCGGAAATTGAAAAAGAAATTTCTGATATGAGTGATTACGTAAAAAAAATGGTAGACAACGTTTTAATCGCCTACGTGAAGACCAATGAAAAAGATGCTCGGTTGATTGCGGATATGGACACGCGGATTAATGACTACTATCACCAAATTTATCATCAAGCCATTGATTCCATGAAAGAAAATCCCGAAACCGTCATTAGCGGAAGCGACTATTTATCAGTAGCCCAATACTTGGAACGCATTGGCGATTATGTAACCAATATTTGTGAGTGGATTGTTTATCTTGCTACTGGGAAAATAACCGAGTTAAACACCAACCGTGACGAAGCCTTCTAGTCGTTTAAAACAAACTTCCCTAATACTTGTCCATTGCGGGCAAGTATTTTTTTGGGATTTTTTGTTTTGAATTTGATTTCTATGAAAAATGAGTTGTTTTCCGAATTATAGAGCGCTAACTGAACTTACCAAAAGCTCATAAGTCCCCAGCTTGTCTTCGTTTAAACCCATTCATTCGATTATCCGCCTCAAGTTGGGGAAAAGTTCGGTCTTTAGTCCTATGACATTTTCTCGTTTTCTTGGCATAATAGCAATGTAAGATGAACTTGCAAAAAAATACAATCAAGGAGGCTCATTTTCCATGAATGAACGAGAACGAGTATTAGACTTAGTAAAAAAAGGTGTACTCTCAACGGAAGAAGCCTTAGACCTACTAGAAGGCCTAGCCAAGGAAAAAGGTGAAAAACACATTCAAAAGGCCAATGAAGAAGTAATTGCTGATAAGAAAGATTTTGTCGATAGTCTATTAGAAGATCCTGAAGAAAAAGATTTCACTCAAGATATACAAGACCAGAAAACTGCAGATAAAAAAAATCTCGATGCGATTTTGGATGATTTGGCAACTGAAGCCAATCGGACTTCTGTCGAATTAGACGAGTTGAATGTAGAAATCACTGGTTTAGATAGCCAATTAATTGACACCCAAAGCAAATTAATGGAACTAAATACTAAAGAAGAGTTGGATATTTTATCTGAAGAAGAGCTAGCTCAAAGACAAGCATTAGAAGCTGAATTAAAAGCTTTGGAACTTTCTAAAGAAGATTTGGAAAACGAAAAAGCAGATTTAGAAACGCAGTTAAAAGGACTGAAAAAAGATCAGTGGACTCAGATGAAAGACGATTTTCGCAGCAAATTCAATGATGATTGGAAAGATCAAGCTTCCGATGCTTTGAATCAAGCGGGCGAAAAGATGGCAGAAGCCGGGAGTCAAATTGGTCGCTTATTGAAGCACACTTTTTCTGCCGTTTCTCAAACGGTGAATGACAATGTGGAATGGAAAGACATCAATGTTAAAGTTCCCGGCGTGTCGAATACCAAATTTGATCACAGCTTTGAATTCGATGCCAGTGATGCAACGATTTTGGATGTGAAAGTGGCAAACGGAAATGTGGATTTTGCAATTTGGGAAGAAGATTTCGTTAAAGTTGATGCTAAAATCACTCTTTATGGAAAGATGGAGGGCTCAACGCCACTGGATGCCTTTAACGAACGCAGCCGTATGGAAGTAGATGATGATCATATCTTGTTCCACGTGCCAAATAAACGAGTACGGGCAGACTTGGTATTCTATTTACCAAATCGGATGTATGACCATGTGGCTGTAAAACTATTAAATGGTAATGTTCAAATGAAAGATTTGGAAGCCAAAGATGTTTACACCCAATCGACAAACGGCAATATGGATTTCAAAGATTTGACGGCAACAATGCTAGAAATCAATGGTGTGAACGGCAATATCACTTTAGCAGGTGGGGAAATCATGGATACGATCATTGAAAATGTCAATGGGAATATCACGGTGAAAACCACACCACAAACCATTGGAGCATCGTTAGTTAATGGAGATATCCGCCTGACTTTTGCTGGGACTAACTTGAAGAAAATCGACGCTAGTTCTGTCAATGGTACTGTGAAAGCTGCCCTATCACCAAACTTAGGTTTAGAAGGAACAGCTAAAACCAGTCTCGGAAAAATTAATTCTCGCATGAGCAACTATGAAGTTGTACGGGAGAAAAAAGCCAAGATGAATCAACTCTTGCAATTTCGTCGGCAAGCAGAAGATAGTTGGGCACAAATTGAACTTTCCACGACAACAGGAAATATCTTATTAAAAGATACCGATCAATAAGAAACCGAGGACAAAAGTGAGCAGTGAGTGGATGGAATCATTCACCACTGCGACTTTTGAACTCATTGTAAAGATAGTAATTTATCCAATGATTATTGGAAAAAAGATGAAAAATCCTTTGAAATACGGTAAAATTTGAGAGGATAGAGGTGAGCAAATATGAGAAAGACTTTAACAAAATCTCCAACAAACGTAGTAATGACCGGGACCCTAGGTGGAATTGCCGAATTCATTGGCATTGATGCCACCATTATCCGGGTGTTGTACGTATTCTTATCCTTAGTGACAACCGGTTTTCCTGGCGTGTTATTGTACATCGTCTTGGCATTGGTGATTCCTTCAGCTAAAGGAGGCCATCGTTCCAACCCAGGTAATCCATACCGTTCTGGATCGAAAGGCAGCTACAAGCAATTTCGTCAACAACCACCAAAAGAAGCCGAAAAAATCGATGATGACGACTGGAGTGACTTCTAATGACGTACTTCCAGCGTTTAGTGGTAAATACAGTGACATTTATCGCTTTGACTCTTCTTTTGCCTAGTCAGTTTCATGTGGCTAGTCTGTTAACAGCAGTCATTGCGGCCTTTGTCCTGTCGATTCTAAATGGTATTTTACGACCAATTTTAGTAATCTTATCCTTGCCATTGAATGTTTTAAGTCTAGGCTTGTTTACTTTTGTGATCAATGGTGGGATGTTGAAGCTTACTTCTTCTTTGGTCGGAACTGCTAATTTTGGCTTTGCCTCCTTTGGCTCCGCTTTGTTAGTAGCGGTAATCATGTCCATTGTGAATTTAATCGTCACAGAGCATGCCTTAGACAAATACAAGCAAGAGTAGAACCTCTTCTCAAATCGAGAGGAGGTTTTTTTGTATTTTCTACTATTTTCAAAATCAAAACATGATACAATTATTATGAGGAAAGATTTAGAAAAAACAAATAAAATACGTTAATCAAAAAGGAGGGAACTTCTCAGTAGTTCAATGCCGGTTATTTTGGGGGATTGTGGATTAAAAAATGACGGTAGTACCGAATGAATAAGGATGAGGGTAGTGATGATATGGAGACATTGGTAGAAGGATTGCTAGGTATGGCCCAAGAACCGGGACGACTAGTGATGATGGTAATTGGTGGGGTGTTGATTTATTTAGGAATAAAAAAAGAATACGAGCCCACTTTGTTAGTACCTATGGGATTAGGAACGATTTTGGTAAATTTCCCTAATTCTGGGGTGTTGAGTGCCGGAGGGGAGGCCGGGGCTTTTCAAATTTTATTTGATGCAGGGATTAAAACCGAGCTCTTTCCCTTGCTTTTGTTTATTGGAATTGGGGCTATGATTGATTTTGGTCCGCTATTGCAAAATCCTTTTATGCTTTTATTTGGTGCAGCCGCTCAATTTGGGATTTTCTTTACGGTGATTTTAGCCATTTTACTAGGGTTTGATTTAAACGATGCGGCTTCTATTGGGATTATTGGAGCAGCAGATGGTCCTACTTCTATTTTTGTGGCCAATACCTTAAATTCCCAGTACATGGGTGCGATCATGGTGGCAGCATATTCTTATATGGCTTTAGTGCCGATTATTCAACCAGTGGCGATTAAAGCGGTAACGACAAAAAAAGAACGAAAAATCTGCATGACTTATCGAGCAGGAGAAGTCTCCCAAACGGCGAAAATTCTCTTTCCCATTGTGATTTGTGTGGTAGCAGGCTTGATTGCTCCTGTGTCTTTGCCATTAGTAGGCTTTTTGATGTTTGGCAATCTCTTGCGGGAATGTGGCGTTTTGGATCGTTTGTCCATCTCCGCTCAAAATGAATTGGTGAATTTGGTAAGTATTTTATTAGGCTTGTCCATTTCTGTTAGCATGCATTACGAAGACTTTTTGAAAGTGGACACGCTCCTTGTGATCTTTTTAGGGCTAATTGCTTTTATTATGGATTCTGTTGGTGGAGTGCTCTTTGCCAAATTGTTGAATTTATTCCGTAAAGAAAAAATCAATCCCATGGTAGGCGCAGCAGGAATTTCGGCTTTTCCAATGTCCAGTCGAGTAATCCAGAAAATGGCTACAGAAGAAGATCCTCAAAATTTCATTTTAATGCATGCTGTAGGCGCCAATGTTTCGGGACAAATTGCCTCGGTAATTGCTGGGGGACTATTGTTAGCCTTATTGACTTGATGGAGGAGGAATAAAAATGATTGCGGTAAATTTTGCTGATTTAACAAAGGGATTTGAACTGTTAGTGCTAGGTTGGGGTGGCGTCTTTCTCGTCTTGTTTATTATTTATTTAACCGCCAAAGCACTGAGTAAATTCTTTCCAATAAAAAAATAAAGAAGAAGGGGCCATGACATAAGTAACTAATAAACAAAAAATAGCGAACGTTTTGATTTTAAGTCAAATAAATGTACGTTTGAAAATTAATCGTGAAGAAGTCGTGTTTCAGTCCGTAGAAGAAACATTACCATACGTGTCCAGAGAAAAAGTGAATTACGGTGACTTAGTTTGATGAAATCAAGGTTAGTCACCGTTTGAAATTTTTAGAAATGAAAAGACGAGACTCTTCCTATGTTCCTTCATGAAAGAGTCTCGTCTTTTGCTTTCGTCTCACGTATAGTAATGTTCGGTTCGGAGGACTGGAATACGACTTTTGTCACAGCCCCTTTTGGTATCACTTTGCAAAATTTTTATTTTAAGGAATCCTCTGAGACTTGTTCCAAATAACTGGCCACAGCTGCAATGGTATCATCTAGTGCACCTGCTTCAAATGGTGAACGCAGGTGGGCGATTTCTAGCAGTTCCAAGAACGTTTTGGTTCCGCCAACTTGGCAAATGGCCAAATAGTCTGCCCAAGCATTTTCGTCGTGATCCACATGGAATCTTTTCCAAAACTGGAAGGCACAGACTTGAGCTAAGGTGTAGTCAATGTAATAGAACGGATCTTGGAAGATATGACTTTGACGGAACCAATACAAGCCACGGCTTAAGTTTTCATCTTCGGTGTAATCTCGTTCAGGGCAGTATTGGCTTTCCAGTTTGCGCCAACAATCTTTTCGCTGAGTGGGACTCCATTGGGGATGTTCATAAACTTCTTGTTGAAAGTGGTCCACTAAAACGCCATAAGGTAAAAATTCCAAGGCATCTGCCAAATGGGCAAACTTGTACTTTTGAGTTTGTTCTTTAAAGAAGGGCTCCATCCAAGGCCAAGCAATAAATTCCATGGACATGGAGTGAATTTCACAGGATTCAAAGTTTGGAAAGACGATTTCTGGCTCTTTAATCCAACGAGACTCGAAACACTGGAAGGCGTGACCGGCTTCATGGGTTAAAACATCTACATCCCCAGAAGTCCCATTAAAGTTTGCAAAGATAAAAGGAGACTCGTAGTCGGCAATATAAGTACAATAGCCTCCGGTTTGTTTGCCTGGTTTGCTTACCAAATCTAATAAATCATGGTCGATCATAAAATCAAAGAAGGCCCCTGTTTCATCTGACATCTCTCGGTACATTTGTTGGGCTACTGCAACCAATTCTTCTGGGGTACCTTGAGGCGTGGCATTGCCGCTAGGATAAACGAGACTTAAATCATAGCTTTGTAAATGTTCTAAACCGTTGCGTTTTGCTTGTCGCATGTAGAGGGCTTGAGTTTGTGGGACAACTTTTTCTAAAATTTCTTTACGGTAAGTTTCAATCATCAAGCGGTTGTAATCCCAGCGATTCATCTTGACATCAGCAAAGGCTACATAGTTTTTAAAGCCTAAACTTTGGGCGATTTTATGACGAACTTTGACCATTTCATCATAAATTTCATCGAATTCGGCTTCGTGTTTCACAAAAAAGCCGGTAACTGCTAGTTGGGCAGCCTTCCGAGTAGTACGGTCAGTGGACTGACTGAAAGGAGTCATTTGGGGAATTGTCCGCAACTCTCCTTCAAAATCAATTTGAGCAGAAGCCACTAACTTGCTGTAGGCGGAAGCTAGCTGATTTTCTTTTTGAAATAAGGAAATTAATTTTTCATCAAAGAGTTTTACCCGACTTTCCGCAAATAAAAAGAGAGTCTCAGGGTAGTTTTCTTTTAGCTGACTCAACGTAGGAGCATTGAGCAGGGCTTGATAAAACTGGAAGTCCAACGATTCAAAATGAGGCAAGTATTCATTCCACCAATTGTCTTCTGCTTCATAAAAGGCATCCCGGGTATCAATGGAGTAGCGAATACTAGCCAAATTCATAGCCGTATCAATTTGAGAACGGAGTTGATTTAGGTGATTCACTGCCGCTGTAGCTTCCGTAAAATCAGTGCTACTAGCTAATTGCTTGACCCAAGTTAAGTATTCTTTTTGATACGTATCAAAATCGGGACGCTTATAGGAATATTCTGAAAATTTCATTTAAAAAAATCCTCCTTTATCTAATTTCCTGTCGCTTATGGCTAATTTTTTTCCTATCAGGAAACTTTATTCAAATCATAGCATACAGCGAGGTATTTCGCAGTCTTTCTCTGGTTTTTCCACGGCAAATGAGTGTTTTTTCTAAGGAGATAGGGTAGAATAAGACAGTGAAGGAAAAAATGAATGAAGAAGAAATGAGGGAAACCGATGGCGGAATTTGTGACAGTTAGCCAAATGGTCCAAAAATTAAATTTAGAAGTCGTTTCAGGATCTCCTGAAGGCTTACAGCGGTCGATTACGATTGCCGATATATCTCGTCCCGGTCTGGAATTAACCGGCTATTTCAACTATTATTCCCATGATCGAATCCAACTTTTTGGTTCGAAGGAAATGACCTTTGCCCAACGGATGATTCCAGAAGAACGTTTGATGGTTTTACGGCGGATGTGTACACCAGATACTCCAGCTTTTGTAATTTCCCGTGGCTTAGATGTGCCTGAGGAAATGGTGGAAGCTTGTCAAGAACACGATGTTCCTGTCTTACGCTCTCCTATTGGCAGTTCTCGCTTATTAGGAGAAATGGCCAGTTATTTAGGCGGCTTTTTAGCACCGCGGACGAGTGTCCATGGGGTACTGGTAGATGTTTATGGCCTTGGAGTGTTGATTCAAGGAGATAGCGGCATTGGGAAAAGTGAAACTGCCTTGGAATTAATTAAGCGTGGTCACCGGTTAATCGCCGATGACCGAGTAGATGTTTACCAACAAGATGAATTAACTCTAGTAGGGGAGCCACCTGCAATTTTACAGCATTTAATTGAAATTCGGGGAATTGGGATTATCGATGTGATGAACCTCTTTGGTGCATCAGCCGTGCGAGGCAGTATGCAAGTTCAGCTTTCGGTCTACTTAGAAGCTTGGGCGAAAGACAAGAAATACGATCGCCTTGGAACGGCGGATACCACCATTGAAATCGCCGAAGTGGATGTGCCTCAAATTAAAATTCCTGTAAAAACTGGGCGAAATGTGGCGATTATTATTGAAGTGGCGGCTATGAACTTCCGCGCTAAAGCCATGGGCTATGATGCAACTAAAACCTTTGAAGAGCGCTTGACCCAATTAATCGCTCAGAATTCTGATGATTAGGAGGATGAAGATGGTAGGAATGATTGACCGAGTGGCATTTCGCCTCTTTGGCTTAGAAATTTATTGGTATGCCTTAATTATCGTCTCAGGAGTTATCATTGCCATGTGGCTAGCCTCACGAGAAGCAGTGCGAGTGGGATTAAAAGCCGATGATGTGACGGATTTTATGTTAGTAGGTTTACCGTTAGCTTTAATTGGCGCGCGCTTATACTACGTGCTCTTTGATTTAGAACCCTACTTACAAGATCCAATGCAGATCTTTAATGTTCGCTCAGGTGGTTTGGCCATTTATGGAGGTTTGATTGCGGCGATTATTTGGCTCTTTTTCTTTTGCCGTTACAAATTTATCAATATGTGGACGTTTTTGGATATTGCCGCACCCACAGTTATTTTAGCTCAGGGGATTGGCCGCTGGGGTAATTTTATGAATCATGAAGCCTATGGTCCGAAAACTAGCTTGGCGTTTTTAGAAAAGCTCCATTTACCAAATTTTATTATTGAAAATATGCACATCGACGGAGCTTATCGCCAACCGACTTTTTTGTATGAGTCCACTTGGAATGTTTTAGGTTTTATCATGCTAGTTATTTTGCGGAAACAAAAGCTTTTCAAACAAGGGGAAGTTTTTCTAGCTTATGTGGCTTGGTATAGCTTTGGTCGCTTTTGGATTGAAGGCTTACGAGAAGACAGTCTTTATATTGGAGGCATTCGGGTTTCCCAGTTATTGTCAGCACTTTTATTTGTGGGGGCCATTGGTTTGGCCATTTATCGTCGGAAACACAATCCCGCTTTACCCAATTATGATCGCAGCTTCGGCCCCAATGAAAAAATTCTTTGATCATGAGGTCTGCTAGCTTATCCTAGTAAGGAAAGCTTCCTAAAGGAGGAAAACAAGTGAAACAAACAATTGCAGTTTTAGGTCCTGGTTCTTGGGGGACCGCACTGGCCCAAGTTTTAGCTGAAAACGGCCATGATGTCCGTATCTGGGGCAATCTTCAAGCTCAAATCGATGAAATTAATACTTATCATACCAATCGTCATTATTTACCTGATACTAAAATTCCCGAAAGCATCACAGCTTTCACAGATTTAGCTGAAGCCATTGCTGATTGTGATGCGATTCTTTTTGTGGTTCCCACTAAAGCCATGCGCTCGGTGGCACAACAATTTGCCCAAACCGTGAAAAACAAACCGGTGATTATCCATGCTTCTAAAGGATTGGAGCAAGACAGTCATGAGCGAATATCAGAAGTCTTATTAGCGGAAATTCCAGCAAATCATCGACAAGCGGTGGCGGTGCTTTCAGGTCCTAGCCACGCTGAAGAAGTGATTCAACACGACATCACAACCATCACGGCAGCTAGTATTGACCCTGAGGCCGCGCGCTACGTGCAAGATTTGTTTATGAATGATTACTTTAGAATTTATACCAATGATGATGTTATCGGTGTGGAAACCGGTGCGGCTTTGAAAAACATCATTGCCATTGGTGCAGGGGCGATTCACGGCTTAGGTTTTGGAGATGATGCCAAAGCAGCAATTATGACCCGGGGCTTAGCGGAAATCAGCCGTCTCGGTGTTGCCATGGGAGCCAATCCTTTAACCTTTATCGGCTTAAGCGGTGTGGGGGATTTAATCGTCACTTGTACCAGTGTCCATTCTCGAAACTGGCGGGCGGGTAATCTTTTAGGCAAAGGTCACAAACTTGACGAAGTCTTGGATAATATGGGAATGATTGTCGAAGGAGTAGCCACCACTAAAGCAGCCATGGAACTTGCCCGCAAGCTACAAGTAGAAATGCCCATCACTCAAGCTATCTATGAAGTGCTTTATGAAGATAAAGATATTAAAGTAGCAGCCAAAGAAATCATGCTTCGGGATGCTCGGGAAGAAAATGAATTTTAAGTATCGTCAACAAATGGAGGGAAAAGTCATGAAAGTCAAAAAAGCGGTAATTCCAGCAGCAGGTTTAGGAACGAGATTTTTGCCGGCAACTAAAGCCATGGCCAAAGAAATGTTACCTATCGTAGACAAGCCAACGATTCAATTTATTGTAGAAGAAGCGTTGAAGTCTGGGATTGAAGACATACTAATCGTTACTGGGAAAGCCAAACGCCCCATTGAAGACCATTTCGATGCCAATATTGAACTTGAGACCAATTTGCGGGAAAAAGGCAAAACTGAATTATTGAAATTAGTGGAAGAAACTACCGATGTGAATTTGCATTTTATCCGTCAATCTCATCCTCGGGGCCTAGGCCATGCCGTCTTACAAGCCAAAGCTTTTGTGGGCAATGAACCTTTTGTGGTGATGCTGGGAGATGACTTAATGGAAGACGAAGTACCATTGACCAAGCAATTGATTAATGACTACGAAAAGACCCATGCTTCGACAATCGCAGTGATGAAAGTGCCCCATGAAGACACGTCTAAATATGGGATTATTGACCCGGAAGCAGAAGTTGAGCCTGGTTTGTTTAATGTCCGCAATTTCGTGGAAAAACCAAAACCAGAAAATGCACCCAGTGATTTAGCGATTATCGGTCGTTACCTTCTGACTCCAGAAATCTTTGAGATCTTAGAAACTCAAGCACCAGGAGCCGGCGATGAAATCCAACTAACAGATGCCATTGATACCTTAAATAAAACCCAACGCGTTTTTGCCCAAGAATTCACTGGCAAACGCTATGATGTGGGAGATAAATTTGGCTTTATGAAAACCAGCATTGAATACGGCTTGACGCATCCAGAGGTCAAAGATCAACTGCGCGCTTTTATTGAAGAGTTGGGCGAACAGCTAAAAGCTGAAGATGGTAAAAAAGCTTCAGCTAAAAAAACAACTACTGAAAAAGAATAACCATTATTACTTTAGAAGTCGGCATTAACCGGCTTCTTTTTAATAACCTCTAAAAGTAGTCTTTCGTTTGTGCTTCAAAACAGGAAATGATATGCTTATAATAGTGTAAGAATGGATGAGGAGGCGTAGTGTAGATGAGTGGAGGAGAGATTGCAGCCCTGATTGCAGCTGTGGCATTTGCCATTTTAGTTGTCTTTATTGTGCGATTATTATTACAAGTTTCTAAAACAGTGACCAAAGTGAATCAAACTGTGGAGGAGGCCAATACCACTATTCGAGTAGTAACAAAGGATGTGGATGTCTTATCCAGTGAGGTAGAAGGACTATTGGTTAAAACCAATACCTTGTTAAATGATGTGAATGGAAAGGTAGCAACCATCGATCCTTTATTCACCGCCGTGGCAGATTTAAGCGAAAGTGTTTCAGATTTGAATCGCTCTGGCAAACAGGCGATTTCAAAACTAGGCGCCGTGACCAAAACTACGGCTCAAGCAACCGTCGCCGGTAAAGTTGGCCAAACAGCAATGAAATTCTTTAAAGAACGAAACCAATAATGGAGGGATTATCATGAGTAAAACAAGTAGTTTCTTATTAGGAGCAGTGGTAGGTGCCAGTGCAGCAGCAGTAGCAGCAATTTTATTAGCTCCAGAATCTGGAAAAGAAATGCGGGAAAAACTAGCAGAAACCGCCGATGATTTATTGGATGCGGTCAGTGATTATGCCGATGTCTTGAAAGAAAAAAGCAGTGATTTAACAGAAGTTGCCAAAGAACAAGGGCATAAATTAAGTCAACAAGCCGGTGATTTAACCGAAAATCTTAAAGCAAAAACCAGCGATTCCGCAGAAGATTTGAAAGATTCTTCAGAAGAGCTACTGGCTAACTTGAAAAAGCAAACCGGCGATTTGACGGAACGCTTCAAAAAATCTGCTGATGAAGTCAAAGACCAAGGAGACGACTTGCTAGCGGATGTGGATGATGCTCAAGCAGATATTATCATTGAAGCAAAAGAAGCGGCTACTGAAATGAAATCAGAAGCAGAAAGTGCATTGGATGAAATTCAACCAGCTGCCGAAGACTTAGTCGACAAAGCCATTGAAAAAACTGATGATATCAAAGATCAAGCATCTGACTCTGCAGCAGAAGTCAAAGATGAACTAACCAAATAATTTTAAAGTAGTAAAATTGTAATAGGCAAAACAAACCGAGCCCCTTCCATAAAAACAAGGAAGGGGCTCGGTTTTTTCGTAGACTAAGAGATACAGCTTTTAGAAAAACGAATTTCTTCAGCCTTTTTAAGTTATTCTACTGTTTTGTTAGTCCAAAATCATTAATTCTTTTGAAGTCTTAGTAAATGGGACGCAACCATCATCGGTTACATAGACACAGTCTTCAATCCGCACGCCGACTTTTCCAGGGATATAAATACCTGGTTCTAAAGAGAAACACATGCCTTTTTCAATGACCAAATCATTACCTGCTACCAAAGATGGAAACTCATGAACTGTTGTACCAATGCCGTGGCCTAGGCGGTGGTTGAAGTATTCTCCATAGCCAGCTTCAGTGATAACATCGCGAGCGATGGCATCTAATTGAGCGGCGGTCACACCAGGACGGACCGCTTTTTGAGCAGTTTCTTGAGCCAATAAGGTTAAGTCATAGATTTCTTTTTGGAAAGCCGTGGGTTCCTTGTATGCCACAGTACGAGTAGCATCACTGCAATACCCTTTCCAAATTACCCCAAGGTCAAAGAGCACTAGTTCATTTTCTTTAATTTGATTGGTGCCAGGTACGCCATGGGGACTGGCCGCATTTTCACCAGCTAAAACAATGGTGTCAAAACTCATTTGAGCAACGCCTTGTTTTTTCAGTTGGTATTCGATTTCGGCTACGATTTCAGCTTCAGGAACACCAGCTTTAATGGCATTAAAGCCAATCCGAAAAGCTTCATCAGCCCAAGCACCAGCTTCTGTCATGGTTTTGATTTCGCTCTCGGTTTTGATTAACATCAATTGTTGCAAAGTAGAAGTGATGTCCATGGAAAAGTCACAACCACTAAACATAGATTGTAAAATTTCAAAACGATCTAGGGTTAACGCATTTTTTTCCAAGGCGATTTTTTTCGGTACTTGGTAACGGGAAACAATCGCTTCTTTAATCATTTGCCAAGGATTTTCGCTATCCAAATAGCCCAGCACATCATAAGTCCAACTGCTGTTTTGGGCATCTTCAATTTCCAAAGCAGGGGTGAACAAGAATGGATTCCCCACAGCTGGGATAAACAAAGCTAAAATCCGTTCATGGGGATCGCTGGAATACCCACTTAAATAAGCAATACGACCAGGATCAGCCACATAAGCTAAATCGGCTCCATTTTTTTGTAAAGTTTCTTGGAGTTCTGTAATCTTTGATTGATTCATAAAAACAGCCTCTTTTCTTTATAATAATACTAGTATAACACGTTCTCTTAAATACTTGAAAGAAACAGATAATTTTCATGAAAATCATAATAAAACGGTTGCATTTTAGGAAATAACATGCTATTCTAGCTAAGAAATGTAAAGCGCATTTTCTGAAAATGTAAAAATAGAGGAGTATCAATATGGATAAACAAACAATTACAATTTATGACGTGGCGCGGGAAGCAAACGTGTCCATGGCCACGGTTTCCCGGGTTGTCAATGGCAATCCCAATGTGAAACCGACTACTCGGAAAAAAGTGTTGGAAGTCATCGACCGCTTAGATTATCGCCCAAATGCAGTGGCGCGAGGATTAGCCAGCAAAAAGACCACTACTGTAGGTGTTATTATCCCTGATGTTAGCAATATGTTCTTTGCTTCATTGGCGCGAGGAATCGATGATGTAGCAACCATGTACAAATACAATATCATCTTAGCAAACTCAGATGGAGATAGCCAAAAAGAAGTTAATGTGTTGAATAATTTATTGGCTAAACAAGTAGATGGGGTAATCTTTATGGGACATCATATCACCGATGAAATCCGCGGCGAATTTTCTCGTTCTAAAACACCGGTGGTTTTAGCTGGTTCCATTGATCCAGATGAACAAGTGGGTTCTGTGAATATCGACTACACTGAAGCAACAAAAGATGCAGTGAATTTACTTGCAAAAAATGGTAATAAGAAAATTGCCTTTGTCAGTGGTGCGTTAATTGACCCAATCAATGGTCAGAACCGTTTGAAAGGCTATAAAGAAGCTTTGAAAGATAGCAATTTAGACTACAATGAAGGCTTAGTTTTTGAAGCAAAATACAGCTTTAAAGATGGTTTGTCACTAGTGGAACGAATCCAAAATAGTGGTGCGACAGCGGCTTTTGTTACGGACGATGAATTGGCAATTGGGTTATTAGATGGCTTAATTGATGCTGGTGTGAAAGTTCCAGAAGACTTTGAAATTATCACCAGCAACAACTCACTGTTGACAGATGTAGCTCGTCCTCGCTTGTCCTCTATTACCCAACCTTTGTACGACTTAGGTGCGGTATCCATGCGTTTGTTAACAAAAATGATGAACAAAGAAGATGTGGATGAAAAAACCATCGTCTTACCTTATGGCATTGATCAAAAAGGCTCAACAAAATAACGTAAATAAGTAAAGCCAAAGAAACCTCCTAGGAAATCATTTCCCAGGAGGTTTCTTTTTGACTAAATTAGAAAATCAATCATCATCTTCATCTTCAGAACTTGGTGTGGTGTCTTCTTTGTTGGAATTACTGTTACTTTTACTTGAGCTTGTGGTAGTACTAGTGCTACCGTAGATCTTGCTCCAGTAGTCTTTGTAATTCTCGTCAGTGCCACCGATACCAAATTTATAGGTGCTCTTACCTGGTTCGCCATTGGCCCACAGGGAAGTGGTGGTTTGCACAGGAACCGTTTGTTCTCTGCCATTGATTTGAATTTTTCCTGGTAATTCCCCAGTTTTAGTTGCAACTTCTACTTGTTTCACTCCATCGGCTAGTTCGAATTTTTGATCTAAGCCGAATATGTCTTGATTGGCTGCATAAACCTGATTAATCAGATAAGCCATGTAATTCCCGGTTCGAGTACCGGCTTCCTGATCATTTTCCACTTGGTTATTTTCAATCCCCGACCAGTTACTAATGGTGATGGAAGGAGTGGAGACCACTAGCCAAGAGTCTTTATAGCCATCAGAAGAACCAGTCTTACCTACCCAATCCCCTTGGCTTAAGTACCAATTCATATTGCTCATAGTGCTCATAAAGGAACTGGTTAAACCGGCATCTAAAATGTCCCGCATCAAATCGTTCATAATGGAAGCTGCTTGTGGAGAGTAGACTTGTACGGGTTTGGCTTCATGTTGGTAAATGGCATTACCTTCATTGTCAGTGATCGATTCAATAATATAGCCTTCTTGGTAAACTCCGCCATTGGCTAGTGTTTGGAAGCCATTGGTTTGTTGCAAGGTGGTTACATCCATTGGGCCAAGAGGAGCAGACTCTTCATACCAAGCGCTGTTTTCTGGAAAGTTCATCTTCGCCAGATAATTTTCATACCCGATCTTTTGCCCTTTTTCGGACATTAATTCCTGATACACATGATAAGCTGGAATATTGGAAGAAACATTTAAAGCATCTCGGACACTCTGGAAGGTTTTCGTTCCTTCATTAGTGGCATTGACGACTTTCTTTCCGGCATCATCACCGGTTTTCCAAGTAGTCGGATAGTCAGAAAGCAATGTTTCTGAGCCAATAATCCCTTGGTCAATGGCGGGGCCGTAAACCAATAAAGGCTTAATGGAGGAGCCAGCTGGTCGAGAAGTATCAAAAGCGTGGTTATTTTGATTGGAATTAAAATCTCGACTGCCGATAAAGCCTAAGATTTTCCCAGTGCTGTTTTCCATTAAAACATTGCCGACTTCCACGGTATCGCCAGCCGGCGTATCCAACAGGTAACCATACGTAGCCACTGCTTGTTGCATCGCATCATAAATGCCTTTGTCAATGGTAGATTTTACGGTATAACCACCAGAAATCAGTTCGTCTTCGGCTTTTTGTAAGTATTCTGCTTGCACGTCTTCATTTTGATAGTCTTTGTCGCTAACTTTAGCTTTAGCTGCTAATTGCTTGGCGACGATTTCTTTGGCTTCTCCTAAGACAGTGTAATACAAGAAGCCGTGGTCACTGTTGTCTTGGGCTTGTTGCGGCAAGAAATCCTTAGTTAAGTCATAAGCTTTGGCTTCTTCGTATTCCGCTTTTGTAATGGAGTGAGCCCGGTACATACTAAACAAGACGAAATCTTTTCGCTGCAGACCAGCAGTCAAATTTTCTTTAATTTGTCCCGTATTATCATAAGGACTATAAACGATCGGACTTTGAGGAAGCCCTGCGATATAAGCTGCTTGGGCTAAGTTGACTTCACTAGCATTTTTACCAAAGATTCCTTTGGCTGCTTCTTGCACCCCGGCAATATTTTGCCCCCGATTATTACGCCCAAAAGGAGAAACGTTTAAATACATGGTGACAATCTCATCTTTAGAGAAGAATTTTTCGACTTCCATAGACAGTAAGATTTCATTGGCTTTTCGTTTAAAGGTAGTTTCATTGGTTAAAACTTGTTGCTTGACCAGCTGCTGAGTCAAAGTAGAACCACCACCACCGCCAAAACCTGTTGCTTCAGAAAGTAAGGCCCGAACGACGGCTTTGGGAACCACGCCGTTGTGTTCATAGAAGTATTCATCTTCGGTGGAAATAATCGCTTTTTTCAAGAGATCCGATATATCCTTTGAATCTACTGCCGTACGCATTAAATCAGACCGGATGGTAGCGATATTGCTATCGTCGGCATAGACGAGCTTCGAGGTCTCCGAATAGTTGCCTAAGGTCTTTTGCAAATCCGCTTTGGTCGGTGTTTTTGTATCTTCCACTAGATAAGCGAAGTAGCCTACGCCAATTCCTGCGGCCAGTGCACCACCGATAATTAGAAAAGAAACACCTACCAGTAAAAGGGAATGGAGGACTCTTAGAACAACGTTAAAAGAAAAAATCCCACTTTTCGCTGTAGGCTTTCCGGTTTGTTTGTGTTTACGTTTTTGGGGCACGTTTTTCACCTCATCATTAGAATGGAAACAATCACGTGTTATTATAGCAAAATTCCTTAGAAATGGGTAGAAATCCCTAGTTTCTTTCTGAAAACGTGAGAAAACCGTAAACATTTGGCGAGCTAAGGCTTTTATTTGAGAGCCATTTCAGTTAATATGGGGGAGAACGAATTTATATAGGAGGTAATACCATGGGTTCTGCATTTTTTGAAGAACTAAAAGCACGGGGTCTAGTCCACCAAGTGACGGATGAGACAGCACTAGAAAAACAATTAAACGAAGAGTCTGTGAAGTTGTATATTGGCTTTGACCCAACGGCAGACAGTCTTCATATTGGCCATTTATTACCGATCTTGATGTTGCGCCGTTTCCAACAAAACGGTCATGTACCCATTGCCTTAGTGGGTGGTGGTACCGGGATGATTGGGGATCCTTCCTTTAAAGATCAAGAACGGCAATTAAATACTTTGGATACGGTGAAAGACTGGTCTGAAAGTATTAAAAACCAACTTTCTCGCTTTATTGATTTTGACGACGACACCAATCCTGCTATTTTGGCTAATAACTACGATTGGCTAGGGGAATTGAAATTAATTGATTTCTTACGAGATGTGGGCAAAAACTTTACCATTAATTACATGATGAGCAAAGAAAGCGTCAAACGTCGGATTGAATCCGGGATTTCATACACAGAATTTGCTTATCAGTTGTTACAAGCTTACGACTTTTTGAATTTATACGAAAAAGAAGGTTGTCTGTTGCAATTGGGTGGTTCTGACCAATGGGGGAATATCACTTCTGGAATCGAACTATTGCGCCGGGAAAAAGAAGTCCAAGGCTTTGGTTTGACCATGCCACTAATCACCAAAGCAGATGGTACAAAATTTGGTAAAACAGAAGGTAATGCGGTTTGGTTAGATCCAGAAAAAACCACTCCTTATGAATTTTACCAATTCTGGATTAACACCGATGACCGGGATGCGGTGAAATTCTTGAAATACTTCACATTCTTGAGTCTGGAAGAAATTGCGGAAATTGAAAAAGAATTTACGGCAGCTCCAGAAGGTCGCCAAGCACAAAAAGCCTTAGCTAAAGAAGTGACGACTTTGGTTCATGGCAAAGAAGCCTACGAACAAGCGGTGCATATTTCTCAAGCTTTATTCAGTGGGGATATTAAAGACCTTTCCGCTTCTGAAGTGGAACAAGGCTTTAAAGGAGTGCCAAGCTATAGCGTTCAAGAAGCAGATGATTTGAACTTAGTGGAAATTTTAGTTACCTCAGGCATTGAAGCTTCTAAACGTCAAGCCAGAGAAGATATCCAAAACGGCGCTATTTCTGTCAATGGCCAGCGTCGTCAAGAATTGTCCGATTCCATTGAAGAAGCAGACAAACTAGACGGTCGTTACACTGTCATTCGTCGTGGCAAGAAGAAATACTTCTTATTAGTGTTTTAAGCTTAAATTTTAATTTCTCATAACGTGGAAACTACGAGGTCACCGTTTTGGTGGCCTCGTTTTTGACATTCTGGTGAAAGTGGAGAATAATAGTTAGGATAGGCGACATTGTTCCTATCAAAATGCACAGTGATAGGAGACGAAGATGTGGGTCAAATAATAATTAATGGGGTTGCCTTGTTTGTTAGTATCGTTTTGGGGTATTTATTAAAGCGCATCGGCTTATTGGGAAAAGCAGATGGCACCTCTCTTTCGGTGATCATTTTAAATTTAACTTTGCCGGCGGTGATTATCGTGAATTTAGCAGATTTACCGATTGAAGGCTATTATTTATGGTTAATTCCCATTGCAATTATGTTAACTTTTTTGCAAATCTTTGGAGGCAAATTTTTCAGTCGCAAAGAAGACAGTGGCATTCAAGCGTTTTTCATGTATGGTGTTTCTGGTTATAATGTGGGAAATTTTACATTGCCTTTTTTGCAAAGCTTTTTTGCCGCTGGGATTCCGGCCCTTTCTTTATTTGATGTGGGCAACAGCATTATGTTGGCTGGGGGCACCTCCATTACCGTGGATAAATTATCTGGTAAAGCCGATAAAGTTCCTCTTACTCAAGTTATTAAGCGGTTATTTAAGAATCCCGCTTTTACCACTTATTTGGTGATGTTGACCTTGCGCTTATTGCACATTTCATTGCCTGAAGCAGTCATTACCGTAGTCAATCCAATCGCAGCGAGTAATGCCTTTTTATCCATGGTGATGATTGGTTTATATTTAGAACTGCGCTTGCCAAGAAAAGCTCTAGGTGTAGTCGGTCGCAGTCTGTTATTGCGTTATGGTATGGGAATTGTGCTGGCGGGAATTCTTTATTTTTTACCCATTCCCCATGTAATGAAAGTTGTTATGGCCTTGGCGGTTGTTTCGCCGATGCCGATTTTTAATACGATTAACGCCGTTTTAAATGGTGCCAAAGAAGAAACGGTGGGCTTTTTTTCTTCCATGAGTTTTCTGATTAGTTTACCGATTATGATGGGCGTTATTTTAGTATTTGGGATTTAAAGCAGACTAAGAAAAAGACAGGAGGCGTTTTGTTTGTTAATCGGTTCTCACGTATCCATGAGTGGAAAAAAAATGTTGTTAGGAGCAGCAGAAGAAGCTGCAAGTTATGGTGCTAGTACGTTTATGATTTATACTGGGGCACCCCAAAATACCCGACGAAAACCTATTGAAGAGTTAAATATTGAAGCGGGTTCTGCTTTTATGAAAGAAGCCGGGCTGGGGCATATTGTCGTTCATGCACCTTATATTATTAATTTAGGTAATACGATTAAGCCGGAGAATTTCGGTTTTGCGGTAAACTTTTTAAAAGAAGAAATCCGCCGAGCCCAAGCTCTTGGTGCAACGCAAATCACTTTACATCCGGGAGCTCATGTGGGGGCAGGAGTAGATGCAGGTTTACAGCAAATTATTAAAGGGTTAAATGAAGTTTTAGAAGCTGACCAAATTCCCCAAATCGCATTGGAAACCATGGCAGGCAAAGGAACGGAATTAGGCCGCACCTTTGAAGAGTTGGCAGTCATTATCAATGGAGTCACATTAAATGATAAACTTTCTGTAACATTGGATACTTGCCACACCCATGATGGGGGCTATAATATTAAAGAAGACTTTGATGGTGTTTTAAATGAGTTTGATCACATCATCGGATTAGACCGGTTGAAAGTGGTTCACGTGAATGATTCGAAAAATCCTCAAGGAGCTCACAAAGACCGTCACGCAAATATTGGCTTTGGTGAAATTGGCTTTGACGCTTTGAATTATGTGGTTCATCATCCTCAACTGCAAAATCTACCAAAAATTTTAGAAACCCCTTATGTAGGGGAAGATAAGAAGAATAAGCGGGCACCATACGGCTTTGAAATTGCTATGCTAAAGAGTCAAACCTTTGATCCAGACTTGTTGAATAAAATTATGGCGTAATAAAAGACCTGTTTGCAATACCGAATTTTGGGATTGCAAACAGGTCTTTTTCAAATTTTACATGCTCAATACATTGAAACCAAAGTATGATCCTTTTAACTAACCCATTCAATAAGGCTTGGCACACTTCCAAAAAAACGCTGTATCTCCACTTGGGCTGCTTCCGGACTATCAGAAGCGTGGATGATGTTTTCTGATTTATTGACGGCAAAGTCTCCTCGAATCGTCCCGGGAGCAGCCTTTGCTCCGTCAGTAGGGCCTACCATGTTACGCACTAATTGGATAATATTTTCTCCTTCTAAAACTAAATAAACCACTGGTCCAGATGTCATATAGTCCAAAATTTCTTGGAAGAAAGCTCGCTCTTTCAGATGAGCGTAGTGTTCTCGTGCAACGTCTTCTGTCATATTGTCTAAACGCATGTGGCTAATTTTTAGACGGCGATCCTCAAAACGTTGTAGGATGCGACCAATCAATTGATGTTTGACGCCATCTGGTTTAATAATCACTAAAGTTTGTTCCATCATGCTAAAGCCCCCCTTTATTCATATTATTAGCTTACCATGAACAGCTTATAATTGAAAACGGATACAGAGAGCTTTTAAGGATTTCATTTTCTTTCTTGAAAAATATTTTCTGAAAGTTTGTTGACAGTATCTCTGTATAAGTGTATTATCCAACTCATACACGAGGCGGAGTGAAAGGAGGGAGTCAAGTGGAGTTTTCCAATGAACGACCCATTTATTTACAAATCATGGATTTGATCATTCAACAAATTCTTTCAAAACAACTGCTGCCGGGAGAAAAAGTGCCGGCAGTGAGGAGTTTAGCATTGTCCTTAGAGACTAATCCCAATACGGTGCAACGAGCTTTACAAGAATTGGAACGAGAGACAATTCTCTATACTCAGCGGGGCAAAGGTCGCTTTGTTACGGAAGATCAAACATTGCTTTCCCGTCTAGCCGCCAAGCAACGGCAGGAAATCATTGAAGACTATTTAAAAAAAATGACTGAAATTGGGATTGAACCATCGGAGGCTTTACTCCAATTACAGGCCTATTTAAAGGAGGGACAATTATGAGTCTAGTGAAAGTAAACCAAGTCTCTTACACAAAAGGACGCAAGCAAATTGTTAAGGATTTAAATTTTCAATTGGAATCCGGCAAAATTGTAGCGCTACTAGGAGAAAATGGCTCTGGTAAGACAACTATTATCCGTTTATTAGCTGGCTTAGCCCTTCGTTGGCAAGGAGAAATAACGCTGGGTAATCAAAAGGTAGGCACGGCTACAAAAGGATTTACGGCCTTACTCGCTGATTTAGGCGATTTTCCCAGCGATTTTTCGGTTCAGCAAGTTTTGGATTTTTACGAAACCATGTATGGAGATTTTGATTTGGGTAAGGCGCAGCAACTTTTAACTTTTATGGAATTAGAAAATGAAGATCGGTTAAAAAATCTTTCTCGGGGAAATCGGGAAAAATTAGCTTTAGTGGTGACTTTGAGTCGTAAAGCGCAAATTTATCTATTAGATGAACCTTTAAGTGGCATTGATTTATTGTCCCGTGAAAAAATTATCCAGTCTTTAGTGCGCTGGTTTGATGAAGACAGCCTAGTTTTGATCACCACCCATCAACTTTCAGAAATTGAAAATATTGTGGATGAAGTCTTGATTTTAAAAGACAAAACCATTGCTTTACAAGCTGATTTGGAGACGATTCGGGAAGAAGAGGGCATTGGCTTAGAAGAGCTTTACCGTCAAACTATGTTGGAAACAAGGAGGGACAGTCATGGGCTTTATTAAATTATTCCGCCAGTTTGCCAAAGAACACTTGCGCCAGTACTTTATTGGTTGTTTGCTTATCTTATTGGCACAAGTCGGCTTAGTCGTCATGATGCGAGAAGGTTTCGGTGGGGTAAAAGAAGCAATTGCGGTGGATCCCGAGCTGTTACAAGTAATCTTTATCCTTTGTTTAATCGTCTTTGTGGTGATTGAAAATCTAGGCATCATCAAAAATTGGACAAATCCTCGCTATCGCATGTTGCCAATTTCTGCAAGTCAGTTTTATTTTGGGAATGTTCTCTTTGCTATTGTTAATCAGTTGTTATTCTTTGGCTTTTTAGTTGCCAGCTGGTTTATCTGGGCAACTTTATTCTTGCCGATGTTTACTTGGCCTAATTTTTTTAGCTTAGGAGAATTTATGATTGAAATGGCGGCTTTTTCTTGTAGCACCACTGTTTTGTGGCAAGGAGCAGTTTTGATCATGCTCAGTATTACCCAACAGTTCTTTACTAAATTACGACCTGTAGTAGGGATTATTTGTTTTATTGGGATTGGGAGTGTGGATTCTTTCTTTACGAATATTGGACGACGCATTGGTGGACCGTTGCCGACTAGTAGCACGCAGCAATGGCGGCTGTGGTATACGCCCTTTGAAGTAGTAGCAGCACTACTTTCCATGGGAGTTTTCATCGCCCTCAGTATTTATCTCTTGCAACACTATACAGAAGCAGAAAGTAGGAAAAATCATGTCTGAAGAAAATGTGCTAGAACTTTCTAATATTTGGAAACGAATCGGCAAAAAAATGATTATTAAAAATGTGGCTTTTTCCGTGGGCAAAGGACAAGTAGTAGGCCTTTTAGGTCCTAATGGTGCCGGCAAAACCACGTTGATTCGAGTAATTGTGGCATTGATGCAACTGGATCAAGGAAACATTATGATCAATGGTGAATCTTTGACGAAAAATTACAAAGAAGCCATTCAACACGTAGGCGCAATTGTAGAAAACCCCGAATTTTACAATTACATGACCGGCTACGATAACTTAATGCAGTATGCTCGCATGGCAAAAAAAGAAATTTCTGCAGCTCAAATTCAAAAAGTGGTGAAAGCTGTCCATCTAGAAGAACACATTAATCAAAAAGTGAAGGCTTATTCACTTGGGATGCGCCAGCGCTTAGGAGTCGCCCAAGCCTTGCTTCACCAACCAGCTCTCTTAGTCTTAGATGAGCCGATGAATGGTTTGGATCCGAAAGGGATGCGGGAATTTCGAGAGATGATTTTAGGCTTGCGAGATGAAGGCATTGGGGTGTTGATTTCCAGTCATCAACTAAGTGATATTGAGTTAATTGCCGATCGGTTGGTCATTATTCAAAAAGGTGAGGTTACTCATCGTGTGTCCATGGATGAAATTCATCATGGACAAGGACAATCGGTGGTGATTGAGACGACTGACAATCACAAGGCCCTAGAACTTTTACAACGAGCTGGCTTTGAACAAGTTCAAGAAGAAAAATGTCATTTAATCATTACC
>NZ_JBCOJC010000030.1:0-32478 GCF_040925905.1 Enterococcus sp. 2201sp1_2201st1_C11_2201SCRN_220225 | reverse complement strand
CGCATGGGCCGTTTAGGGGATCGAATCGGTAGTGAGCGAATCTTGGCTGTGGGCCTACTCATGGCGATCATTGTCTATATTCCCATGTCCCTTGTGACCAACGTTTGGCAATTGGGCATTTTACGCTTTTTTATCGGTATCTCTGATGCTTGTCTTCTACCGGCTGTCAATGCTTTAATCACCAAATACTCCCCTCACCATGCAGCTGGTAGGATTTTTAGTTACAATCAGTCCTTCCAAGCTACAGGAAATGTATTTGGGCCGATGATTGGCTCTTCTATCTCCAGTTTATTTGGTTATCGGGCTGTCTTTTTATCCACTTCACTATTGGTGCTGGCAAACTTTTTATTAGTACGTAAAAATACGGCGGAAATAAAAACCGCTAAAAAATAGCTTCTATATAGAAGTGCTAATCATAAGAAAACGCAAAAGTCATTAGGATGATTCCTAGGACTTTTGCGTTTTTGTTTAATGTTGTAAGCTTTTTTGGCGGACTTGGGATAAATATTGACTACCGTAGCGAGCAAAATATTGACTTAAGCTCCATTCTGGTAAATCAGCCAAGTAATCATCGGTTATTTTAATCGCTGCTTGTTGCAGGTCTAAGGGATTCAATTGATGTAATTTTTGTCTGGTTACACCATCTAAATAAGGCCAGCGATTATGAAGAATCTTTTGATAAATATCGCAAAACAACTCTTCATCTAAAATTTGCAACTCATCTTGACTAAGGTATTCTTTTAACTTCATTCCCTAATCCCCCTCCCATAAAATGGTAAAACCTCTTTCATTACTAGTTTACCACTTATTTCATGACAGCGCTTTAGTTTTATGGTATTTTGTTTTCTTATTCACTTAAAAAAAGAGTGTCAAAGCTTGGCCTTGACACTCTTTTTGATTATACATATTGTAATTCAGTTGTTTTTTGATAGGCGTGATCGATCAAGCCACCACCGAGGCATTCCATACCATCATAGAAAACCACCGCTTGACCCGGAGTAATTGCCCGAACTGGTTCGTCAAAAATCACTTCTGCTCGATTATCTTCTAATAAACGCACGGTTACTGGTACATCTTGTTGGCGATAACGGAATTTCGCAGTGCATTTAAATTCTTGTGGTTGCGCGCCTTCAGTCGTGAAGTGAATTTCACTGGCATCCAGAGAATCAGCGTATAAAGCTGGATGATGGAAGCCTTGGCCTACGTATAAGGTATTGCTTGTCAAATCTTTGCCCACCACAAACCATGGGTCTTGACTGGCACCACCGCCACCAATGCCTAGACCTTGACGTTGCCCGATGGTGTAATACATCAACCCATCGTGATTTCCCTTAACTTCGCCGTCTAAAGTGACCATCTTTCCCGGTTGTGCTGGCAAGTATTGACCTAAAAATTGTTTGAAATTCTTTTCACCAATGAAGCAAACCCCAGTGGAGTCTTTCTTCTTAGCAGTAGCAAGACCTGCTCGTTCAGCAATGGCCCGAACTTCAGATTTCTCCATGCCCCCTAGTGGAAACATGGTTCTTTGCAATTGTTCTTGAGATAATTGACTTAAAAAGTAGGTTTGGTCTTTATTATTGTCCACACCCCGCAACATATGCACAACGCCATTTTCATCTCGCTTCACTTGCGCATAATGCCCCGTAGCCACGTATTCTGCTCCTAAGTCTAGCGCATAGTCTAAGAAGGCTTTAAATTTGATTTCTTTGTTGCACATTACATCAGGATTAGGCGTCCGACCAGCCCGGTATTCAGCTAAGAAATATTCAAATACTCGATCCCAGTATTCTTTTTCAAAATTTACCGAGTAATAAGGAATGCCGATTTGAGAAGCCACCTTAGCCACATCTTTGTAATCTTCAGTGGCGGTGCAGACACCATTTTCATCGGTATCATCCCAATTTTTCATAAAAATTCCAATTACGTCATAGCCTTGTTCCTTTAGTAATAACGCTGTTACCGACGAGTCAACCCCGCCGCTCATGCCTACGACAACCCGTGTTTGGCTGTTGTCTGTCATGTTTTCACCATCATTTCATTATAGATTCTAATCAATCGATTTGAAGGTCGCGATCAGTAAGAGCAATTATACATCAGCTGAGCAAATTTTTCACACTTTGCTGTTTATTTGTAAGAGATTCTTTGTTTTTCAGGTACAATAAATTAAAGCGGTCTTTTAAAATAAGGGAACGAAACATTCGCTTTTTCAAGTGAATGTTGCATAACCACTCACGATTTATAATAATATTACAAGAAATTGCCGAATATTTCGGAAAAATCCGTATAAAGTTTCACAATTTTCTTTCAACTCCTAACAACTTCTGTTACACTAAGCAATAACTCATTAAATTGAGAAAATTCAAAAAATTAAACTTGGAAAAGGAGCGAATGTAATGACGATTTACAATTTTTCTGCCGGACCAGCGGTGTTACCACAACCTGTTTTGGAGAAGGCGCAATCCGAATTTTTAAATTACCAAAATAGTGGCATGTCCGTGATGGAGTTGAGTCATCGTTCCTCCTTATTTGAAGCGATTATTAATGATGCGGAAAGCCTGTTGCGGGATTTGATGCAGATTCCGGACAATTACAAAGTTTTGTTCCTACAAGGTGGCGCCAGTCTGCAGTTTTCCATGGTCCCTCTAAATTTAGCCCAAGGTAAAAAAGCACTGTATGTCAACACTGGCATGTGGTCAAAAAAAGCCATTGCTGCAGCTAAAGCACTGGACAATGTAGAAGTGGAAGTCATCGCCTCTTCTGCCGAGGATAATTTTACCTATATCCCTGAAATTCCTTCAGAAAAGATTGACCAAGAAGCAGCTTACTTACACATCACCACCAATAATACCATCGTCGGTACTGCTTTTAAAGACATCCCTAAAGCTGGCAAAGTACCGATAGTGGCGGATATGTCTTCTAATATTTTAGCCAATGATTATAATGTAGCTGATTTTGGCATTATTTATGCCGGAGCTCAAAAAAACATCGGTCCTGCTGGGCTCACCGTCGTGATTATTCGAGAAGATTTAATCGGTTTGTGTCCCGTAGCCGAACCAATGCTAGATTATAAAATCCAAGGAGATAATAAATCGCTATACAATACCCCACCGACCTTTGCGATTTACATGGCTAAGTTAGTTTTTGAATGGCTCCAAGACCAAGGAGGCGTGGCCGGTATTTTAAAATCCGATCAAGAAAAAGCCGACTTGCTCTATACTGCCATTGAAAAATCAAGTTTATTCACCAGTCCCGTAGCTTTAAACAGCCGTTCTATTACTAATATTCCTTTTGTAACTGGCAGTGATGAATTGGATAAAAAATTCAACGCCGAAGCACTGGCTGCTGGTTTCCAAAACTTAAAAGGGCACCGTTCCGTGGGGGGCATGCGAGCAAGCCTCTACAATGCCTTTCCCAAGCAAGGAGTGGTGGATCTTATCGCCTTTATGGAAAAATTTGAAAAAGAAAATGGAGGAGTCTAAATGTTTCATATTAAAACTTTTAACGCCATTGCCCCAGAAGGTATGACTCGTTTTACAAAAGACCACTACGCCATTAATGAAAGTGATACTCCTGATGGCATTATCTTGCGTAGTCAAAAACTCCATGATTACGAATTTCCCAATTCTGTCTTAGGCGTGGCTCGGGCTGGCGCCGGGACAAATAATATTCCTGTAGCGGATTGCACCGAAAAAGGGATCGTAGTCTTCAATACGCCGGGAGCAAATGCCAATGCAGTAAAAGAATTAGTAATTGCCAGCCTCCTCCTTTCCGTACGACCAATTTTAAAAGGGGCACAATGGGTTCAAACTTTAACCGGAGATGATGTGGAAGCACAGGCAGAAGCACAAAAAGCTCAGTTTGCCGGCCATGAATTAGAAGGCAAAAAACTTGGAGTCATTGGTCTGGGAGCAATTGGGGCCATGGTGGCTAATGATGCCTATCGTTTAGGTATGGAAGTGATGGGATTTGATCCTTTTGTTTCTGTTGATACCGCTTGGAGCATTTCTCGCCGAGTGCAACGGGCACAAGACTTAAATGAGCTCTTGACTACTTGTGATTTTATTACTGTCCATGTGCCATTGACAGATAAAACCCAAGGAATGATTGGTGCTTCTGAAATTGCCAAAATGCAACCAACAGCTAAACTCTTTAACTTTGCCCGAGGAGGTATTGTAGACGATTCCGCAGTTCTTAAAGCCTTAGAAGCCGAAGAATTAGCCGGTTATACTACGGATTTTGCTGACAAAAAACTCTTACACCAGGACAAAGTTTTAGTCTTGCCGCACTTAGGAGCTTCTACCGATGAAGCGGAAGTAAACTGTGCGAAAATGGCCGCTCGCACTTTAAAACGTTTTTTGGAAACCGGCGTCATCAAACGCTCCGTGAACTTTCCCACTGTAGAACTAGCTTTTAACAGTCCTTACCGCATTACCATCATTAATAAAAATGTACCAAATATGCTGGGACAAATTTCTTCTGCCGTCGCGGAAGAAGGCATTAACATCGAAAACATGGTTAACCGGGGTCGAGATGACTTCGCTTATACTTTGGTAGATATTAACGAAGAAGATGAACACAAAGTTGCTACCGTAGCTGAAAAATTAGCACAAAATCCCGAAATTATCCGCGTGCGTGTGATTAAAAATGAAACGGAGGCTTGCTAAATGGTACAAGTCCGCCCCTTTTGTGGGATTCGTCCCAAAGCTGAACTAGCTAGTCAAGTCGCTTGCTTGCCTTACGATGTGCTAAATTCTGCTGAAGCAAAAGAACTGGCCCACGACAATCCCTATAGCTTTTTTCATATTGATAAAGCAGAAATCGACTTGCCAGCAGAACTTTCTCCGTACGATGTACAAGTTTATCAAAAAGCTGCAGCAAACTTACAAAACTGGTTGAATAAGGGCTGGCTAGTCAAAGAGAATCACCCTTTATTGTATCTTTACGAACTTACTATGAATGGTCGCAGTCAAACTGGTTTGGTGGCGACTACTTCCATCGATGACTATAGTACAGGAAAAATTAAGAAACATGAATTTACCCGACCAGAAAAAGAAGTGGACCGCATTAACCACATTAAAGCTTGTGATGCCAATACTAGCCCGATTTTCTTAAGCTACCGGGATAAAACCGATATCCAAGAACTAATTACGAACTGGCAAAATCAAGAACAACCAGTTTATGATTTTACCAGTTACCATGAAGTGCGCCACCGGGTGTGGCTAATTAACGAGCCTGCCATTATTGAGAAACTAACCACAGCTTTTATTGAGGTTCCTGCTTTGTACATTGCAGACGGTCATCATCGCACGGAATCCGCAGTAAAAGTTGGTCTAGAAAAACGAGCAGAAGGCACACAAAGTCCAGAAAGCGATTATTTCTTGTCAATTCTCTTTCCAGAAAGCCAGCTTGCAATTTGGGAATACAATCGCGTCTTACAAGTGCCTCTACCAGCTGATTTCTTCACTTTATTGGAATCAAATTTTCACGTGAAACAAAGTGGCGTGAAAAAACCAGTTGCCAAAGGACAGATTCAGATGTACTTAGACCATACTTGGTACACATTGACCATTAAAGATGTGGCAATTCCTGAAGATACCGTGGGTCGTTTGGATGTTTCAATCTTACAAAAAAAAGTTTTCGAAAAAATCTTTGGCATTATGGATATTCGTACTGACAAACGCATTGATTTTATTGGCGGAATTCGCGGGCCAGAAGAACTGGAACGTTTAGTTGACAGTGGTCAATGGAACTTAGCCTTTTCCATGTATCCTACTCAGATGCATGACTTACTGGCAGTAGCCGATGCTGGAGAAATCATGCCACCGAAATCCACTTGGTTTGAACCAAAATTATTAAGTGGGCTGTTTCTACATGATTTGGAGACGGATTAACTAAGAATGGTTGAACGAACTCGTTCAGCTCAAGTAGCACAAAAAACCGGTGGGGTCTTCCACCGTTTTTTTGTGCTTTACAATCAATGTCGTAACTTCGCTAATTCTTCTGCCTTAGCGTCAGCGATAATACCGATTTGATTTTCGGAAATCGGCATGCCAAAAGGTTGCTTTTGGGGTAGATAACTTAGTTCTGGAGCATCGACTCCCACATTGATATTTTCCTTAATAGGAATGCTGGAATAATGAATGTGTCCATGGAGGTTGCGAATATTGCGGGTAATGCCCAGTAACATCGGATAATGGGTTAGATAGTACTGGTGATGATCAAACTTAATGATTGCTCCCACATCATAAAAAACAAATTTCGGTTTTTCTGCTAGTCCCGGATCATGGGCTGCCAAATATTTGAAGAAGGCACGGCTGTCGTGATTGCCTTTAATCATGTGAATCTGCCCATTTAAACGGCTTAATAAAGCCAAAATCTCTGGATAACCCGCTTCATATTGCGGGTGCATCGCAATATCTCCTAAATTATAAACTTGATCGTTTTCTTTCACTACACGATTCCAATTAGTGACCATCACCTCGTGCATCTCATGAATTTGGCGAAAAGGACGAGGAGCAAAATCATTGTCCCCTAATAAGTCTTCATGAAAATAATGAGTATCTGCCGTAAAAAACTTCATTTGACAACCTCCTTTCATTAAAATCCCCAGCTTACAGTCAATAGACAAAGAGCAGACGAATCCCTTAAATGGATTGGCCTGCTCTTTTTGCTTAATCTACTTTTACTAACAAGCCCCGGCTGATAAATCCATCCATCAAAAAATAAAACTTATCTTGGAGCATTTTGTGGGTGTCATCTTTAAAAATGTTCACGGCTTTTAAGCCATTAGCAGTGGTAATGGACATTTTTAAAGTTTGGACATCTTTGGACACCGTAATTTTTAATTTAAACCCTTCTTTGCTTTGGGGTGTTGCTTCTAAGGGGCGAATCAACTGAAAATTGCCGCCGTTAGTTTCTACAAAGCCGTTGTCCCGTAAAGTATAGCGCTTGGCTGTTGGGGCAATTGCATAGGCTTGATTGCTTCCTAAAACTGTTGCTTTTTTTTCGAATGCCATTATTCCACCTCATTTGTCGTCGTTACTTTTATATTATATAAGTTGCTACAAGCTTTGACCAGCCTTAATCCTGCATCTGGGAAACTAAAGCCACGAGAGAGTTGGCTAAAAAGTCCACCATCGCATCTGTATTCCCTAACCCAAAACTGATGCGAATGGATTCCTTGGTGGCTGAACTTTTTCCATACATCGCTTCTAATACATGGGAAGGCTCGATGTTTCCTGCGGTACAAGCCGAACCGGTGGAAATTGCCACTTTTTGTAAGTCCAGCTTCATTAAGAGTAAATCATTGGCAACTTTTGGAAAGCGTAAGTTTAAAACTTGGGGTAATTTGTGCTCTGGATCACCATTTAATTGCCAATTTACCCCGGAATCAGTCAACGCATTCGTTACTTTTTCACTAAACTGACGATACCTCTGGGCATTTTCGGCCATGGCTTCTGGTGTTAACAGACTGGCAGCTTTCGCCATCCCACCAATTGCTGGTAAGTTTTCCGTACCTGCCCGGCGTTTTTCTTCTTGTTCACCACCGTGAAGATAAGCGGGCAAGTGTACTTGATCGCTTTTATACAAAAAACCCACGCCTTTTGGTCCATTGAATTTATGGGCTGAGACTGTCAATAAATCAACGCCTAATTCTTTCGGATGAATGGACACTTTTCCATAGGCTTGTACCGCATCGGTGTGGAAAATTGCCGGATGTTCTTTTAATAGCTCACCGATTTCTTTAATGGGAAGTAAATTGCCGGTTTCATTGTTCGCATACATCACAGAAACAAGAGTGGTATCAGGCCGCAACGCTTCTTTTAAAGCATTTACTGAAAGCTGTCCTTTTTCATTAACTGGCAGATACGTCACTTCAAAGCCTTGACTTTCCAAATAATGCATTGTTTCCAAAACTGCCGGATGTTCCACAGCCGTGGTAATCAAGTGATGTCCCCGGTCTTTTTGACTCATGGCCACGCCGATTAAAGCAGTATTGTCTCCTTCTGTGCCCCCGCTATTGAAGATAATTTCATGGCTCTTCACGCCAAGACTTGCAGCAATCACATCCCGAGCTAATTCCAGCTCCATAGCCGCTTGCCGACCAAAATTATGAATGCTAGAAGGATTGCCAAAAACCGTTTGGGCTAAGCGATTCATCTCTGCTAAAGCTTCTGGGTGTATCGGGGTGCTAGCTGCGTGATCAAAATAACCTTCCATGAACAATAACTTCCCTTCTCTGTGTTTGAAATACGTTAACTCAAACTATTCCCTGTTATTTTAACACGGGGAAAAAAGCTTGGCAAAAGATTGCCCCAATTGTACTTACAGTAAGGGGATGTGACATAAGTAACTAATAAACAAAAAATAGCGAACGTTTTGATTTTAAGTCAAATAAATGTACGTTTGAAAATTAATCGTGAAGAAGTCGTGTTTCAGTCCGTAGAAGAAACATTACCATACGTGTTCAGAGAAAAAGAGAATTACGGTGACTTAGCTTGATGAAATCAAGGTTAGTCACCGTTTGAAATTTTTAGAAATGAAAAGACGAGACTCTTCCTATGTTCCTTCATGAAAGAGTCTCGTCTTTTGCTTTCGTCTCACGTATAGTAATGTTCGGTTCGGAGGACTGGAATACGACTTTTGTCACAGCCCCTTAGCCAAACTAGATTTATTTTTTAGGTTTAACTGCCAACCACAGTTCACTATAGACCTTTTCAGGGTCTTCTCCCCACTTTGTAAAGGAAATTTCCGGTGCCTCAACTAGTTCATAATCCGACGTTGGTAGCCACTGAGTAAAGGCGTTGGCCCAGGTTTCTTGCAAGGTTTCAGGAAAGGGTCCTTGATTAGGGAAAATGACCCACGTCTGAGCAGGAACTGCCACTGTTTCTAAATCGGCATAAGGATTTTCTTTGGAAGTCACAAAGCCAATTAACTGAGTTAGTTCTCCTTTTTCGGCCATTCTGGTTTCCGAAAAATCATAAGACGCATTGATAACTTGATTAGGATATAAATCTCCTAGTTCATGCATTTTTTCTTTTTGTTCTGGGGTAATGCTTTTAGCCAAATCTACAATGGCTTCATTAACGCCTTCAAATTGAATGGGTACTCGTTTACTGACTCCTACCAAATGAAAAGTTGGTTTTTCTTCAATTCTAAATTCCATCGAAATGCCTCCTCTGACATCAATTAAAAATTTGAGGGGAGGATAGGATTTTTGACGTCCCGTTTGCTTCGCCTCACTGGGAGAAAAATTAGCCCAAGACTTGAAGGCTCTGGAAAAACCTTCCACACTTTGAAAACCGTATGTAAAAGCGGCTTCCGTCACGGATAATCCTTGAACTAACGCTTCATTAGCCAAGGCTAAGCGTCGATATTTCACGTATTCTGGAATCGAAACACCGGCCAGAAAGCTAAAAGTTCGTCGCAAGTGATACTCCGACAAGCCGAGATTCCTTGCTAAATAAGACAAATCTACCTCAGCTAAAAGCTGATCTTCCAATACTTCAATCACTTGATTTAATTCCTTTAACAAGACTACTCCTCCTCTCTAGGACTAGTTTAGAATAGCCAGAAATGAATTACTTGATTCATTCCAGACAAATTTGGTCAACTGCCCCAGGACTTTTCAATTAACTGAGTATAAAAAAGGTTGGAGCCCTAAGCCCCAACCTCTCACTAACAGCCTCAAAGCTGCCAATTTTATTTAAAAAGTTTCTCTTCTAATTTAAACAGTGGACTCATAGGTTTATTTTCGTGAATTACTTTTACAGCATCCCCTAAAAGGTCTCCACAAGTGATGTACACCATATTCTTCGGTTGTCGTGATTCATCGGTTAAACAAGAGTCGGTTACACACAAGGATTTAATATCCGAGTTTTCAATTAATTCTTTAGCTGGTGGCGAAAGCAAGGCATGGGAAGCACAGGCATAGACTTCCTTAGCGCCGGCTTCTTTTAAGAAACGAGCGGCATTTACCATGGTACCGCCAGTATTCAAAATATCATCTACCATGATACAGGTTTTTCCAGCTACATCCCCGATCACATAGCCACCATTGGGATCACTTTCTTCTTGGTCCACAATGGCTAAAGTAGTGTTTAAGTATTCTCCTAGGCTGCGGGCTCGTTGCACACCAGAATTTTTTGGCGAAACGACTACATAATCGTCTCCTACCATATTTAAATCTCGATAATACTTTGCGAACAATGGCATGGTGAATAAATTATCTACTGGAATATCAAAGAAGCCTTGCACTTGAACCGTGTGTAAATCCAATGTCAACACTCGTGTAGCACCAGCTTCTTGTAACATATTGGCAATCAGTTTTGCGGTGATGGGTTCATGAGGTTTCGCGGTACGGTCTTGACGAGCATAGGCGTAATAAGGCAAGACCACGTTAATCGTCTTGGCACTAGCCCGTTTTAAAGCATCGATCATGATCAACAATTCCATATAATAATCGTTCACCGGTTGATTTGTGGCTTGGATTAAATAGACGTGAACACCTCGGACACTTTCTTCAATGCTGATGGAAATTTCGCCATCGCTAAACTGCTTAATAGCACACTCCCCTAACTTAGTGCCAAAGACTGCGGCAATTTTTTCGGCCAAGGGACGGTTCCCGTTTAAGCTGAAGATTTTCAAAGGCTTTTCTTCGTAATTAACGACCATATTCTTTTACTTCCTCCAATTTTGTTCGCAAATTTTCTCAATTATACCATAGATTGGCTCACTTTTGGGTTAGCTTTCCCCATTTTAAGGCAAGCTAACAGTTCCATTAATCCAGTGAGCAGGAATGACTTGGTTGGTCTTGCCCCAATTATCATGAACTTTAAAGTAACGCTGACCATCGCTGGTTTCTTTAAAAGCATAGGCAGTAACCCAGTGATTGCCATAGGTGGACCCTTTGGCTTTCATTAGCCCAATCACTACCGGTTTTCCAGCTTTAATGCGTTTGACAGCTCGATACCAGCCGCCAGTCAGTGTGGCTCGCCCGCGATAAGGCAAATCAAAATGATTAAAATAGCGACTTAAACCGTGACTGACTTGAGGTGCTAACGTGGGCAAATCCACCGGTTGAATCAATAATTGTAAAAAAGCTAGGAAGACTTGACCGTTGCCACTGTTTTTTCGGCGCAAAAAACGAGGCACTATCTTTTCATCTAGATAGTCTTGGTAATAAGCTAATAACACCGCTGAAGCTGTCGTCCCACAGAGATAGCCCTTAGTCGTCCGCCAGTTGCGATACCGTTCAAAGCGCGTTTCTTCGATTCCCACCCATTCATCTAAAGGATAGTCCATTCCAACGCCTCCTTTTCTTTTTAGTATACCCGATTTATCTGTAGAGGAACAATCCGTAACAGCCTCCAGAGTATTTCTTTGAAGAATTCCTGTCTCTGAGTGATAATAAGAAAAATACCAAAAAGGGGTGGCCCTATGTCGAACTTATTAAAAGATGATTTTTATGAATATGTCAATGGTGCTTGGTTGGAAACTGCCGAAATTCCTGGAGACAAACCCGCTACCGGTGGCTTTCAAGATTTGGTGGATGGAATTGACGAATTGTTAATGAAAGAATTTGAAACCTTCCGCCAACATCCAGAAACCATTCCTGCCGGACGCTTACAAGATGCCATTGCTTATTACGAGTTGGCCAAAGACTATGAAACCCGCAATGCTCTTGGTAGTAAACCAATTCAACCGCTGCTAAAGCGGGTCATGAGTTTAACTAGTTTAGAAGATTTAAATCAACAATTAGCCGATTGGGTCTTAAGTGGCCTGCCGCTGCCTTTTGACGTGGATGTGGATCAAGATATGAAAAATACTCAATTCAACACGTTCTTTGCCGGACCTGCCGGAACAATTTTACCGGATAAAACCTATTATGAAAAAGATCATCCCCAAGGAGCCGATCTTTTAGCTGTCTTTTCGAAGATGACTGTAGAAGTTCTGGAAAAAATGGACTATGACAAAGAACAAGCCGAAAAAATTGTAGCAGATGCTCTGGCCTTTGATCAGCTAATCGTACCTCATGTGCGTAGTTCTGAAGAAAATGCCGACTATAGCAAAAATTACAATCCTCGAACTTTTGAAGAGTTTATCCAGTATTCTAAGTATTTTGACTTGGAACAATTAACTCGCGATTTAATCAAGCAAGCACCGGAAAAAGTAATTGTCACAGAACCAGACTACTTTGAAGCCTTGGATAAAATTGCCAATCCCAAGACTTTCCCTTTGTTAAAAAGCTGGCTCTTAATGCAAGTTGCCCTAGCCTATACTGGTTATTTGTCAGAAGAATTGCGTCTTTTAGGAGGAACTTACAGCCGCTATATCTCCGGTGCTACCGAGGCGAAATCTCCAGAAAAAGCAGCCTTTTATCTAGCCAATGGTCGCTTTAGCCAAGTGGTTGGCTTGTATTATGGTCAAAAATACTTTGGACCCAAAGCCAAAGCTGATGTGGAACACATGGTTAAAGAGATGATTGGCATTTACCAAGAGCGTTTGGAACACAACACTTGGCTGTCAGAAGCCACTTGTCAAAAAGCGATTGTTAAACTGAATCATTTAGGCATTCATGTGGGTTATCCCGAAAAAATTCCCGGCTACTACGATTGCTTCATCACTAAAACCAAAGCGGAGGGTGGAACACTAGTCGAAAATGCTACACGCTTTGGCCGAATTGTTAGAGAGGACCGTTTTAGTAAATATGGGCAAGCTAAAGATCGAGCGGAATGGGAAATGAGTGCTGCTACTGTCAACGCCTACTACCATCCATTCTTAAATGTCATCGTCTTTCCGGCAGCGATTTTGCAAGCACCCTTTTACAGTTTGGAACAAAGCGCCAGCGCAAATTACGGAGGCATCGGAGCGGTAATCGCCCATGAGATTTCCCATGCCTTTGATAATAACGGGGCCAAATTTGATGAGTTAGGCAATATGAACAACTGGTGGACTGCCGCAGATTTAGCTCATTTTGAAGAACTATCCCAAGCCATGATTGCCGAATTTGACGGCATAGCATTTGCTGGAGGCGTAGTCAACGGCACCTTGACTGTTTCAGAAAACATTGCCGATGCAGGCGGTTTAAGCTGTGCTTTAGCCGCCGCTAAAAAAGAAGCCCATGTCTCTTTGGAAGATTTCTTTACCAATTGGGCCAAAATCTGGCGCACCAAAGCTCGCCCTCAATACCAGCAACTGCTCTTGGCTGTCGATGTCCATGCTCCGGCAAAGCTCAGAGGAAATTTGCAATTGCAAAATATTGATGACTTTTATACTACTTATCAAATTGAGCCAGGAGACGGGATGTACTTAGCTCCTGAAAAACGAGTTAAAATTTGGTAAGCTCTCCAAAGACTAGCTTTTGTTTCCTAACGACCGAAAGCGGGAAAAACTGTCATGGCAGACATGGCAGTTTTTCCCGCTTTTTTTATTTCGTTTTATCCGCAAACTGAGCTTCTACTCGATAAATCCGCTGGCCTTTGGCAGAAAACTTCGCTTCGTATTCCGTCATAATATTGCCTTCAAAATCACTGTGGTGCAAATCCAACCAAACTTTTTTTAAAGTCATGCCATATTGAGAAAAACTTGCCAATGAATATTCAAACAAACCTTGGTTATCGGTTTTAAAATGGATTTCCCCAGCAGGTTTTAAAATCGCTTCATCGACTGTCAAAAAAGGTTTGGAGGTTAAGCGTCGTTTTTCATGGCGTTTTTTCGGCCAAGGATCAGAAAAGTTCAAATAGATTTGGTCCACTTCACTGTCTGCAAAATATTCGGTTAAAGCTGAACCATCTACATGCAGTAATTGGACATTCTGCAAATTTTCTTCAAGCACTTTATCCAAAGCATGGGAAACCACACTGACTTGCATTTCCACTCCAATGTAATTAATTTCGGGGTGAGCTTTGGCCATTCCAGTAATAAAGCTACCTTTGCCCATTCCAATTTCAATGTGGATCGGCTGATCATTGCCAAAACGTTCCTGCCAACGCCCTTGCCATTTTGTCGGGTCAGCAACGACGATGGCAGGATTATCTGCCAACATTTCTTCTGCCCCTTTGCGTTTTCTTACTCGCATCTTTTTGCTCCTTTAAATTTTTTCGTAAAAAAGGAGGTCGAAAGCTGCAGCTCTTGCCCCAGCTTTCAGCCTCTACTCGCTGAATACGCGCTTCAACTGTAAAATCACTTCGTTCATCCGGGTGTATTCCCCACGATGATAATATTTCTTCACTTCTTGTAATAAAGAAAACAAGGCGTACCAGTAAACCTTATCCAAGTTTTCGGTACTCGGCATCATGCCATAACTAAGCAGCCAATTGTTCCAAGCAGATTTCGGCCGATAATGACCTAAAAACGTGCCTAAATCCACACAAGGATCAGAAAACATAATGGAATCCCAGTCCACCAAATATAAATAATGGCGACAAACTAGCCAGTTTCGGTAATTCACATCCCCGTGGACGACGGTTTTCTCCGTTTCCTTAAAAGCCGGCACATGATTTTTCAAGTAATCAAAGACCAAGGCTAAAAACTGATTGGTTTCTACTGGCTGAGGTAAGTCTTTTTGATACTGGTCTAACATCTGTTGGGGAGTAATGATTTCTCCACCAATTTTTTCCAACATTTGAATTAACGTTTTAGAATGGTGCAGTTGATACAACACATCCACCACATCATTACGCATGCCGATTTCTTCAGGAGAGATGAATTGGCCTTCTAACCATTCTTGAGCGGAAAAAGTGTCCCCGTTTCCAGTACGCTTGGTCCAAACTAACTTAGGAGTAATGCCTTCTTTGGCAAGAGCGGCCAGCATCGGAGTGGTATTGCGTTTCACAAAAACTTTGGCATTGTTTTTTAAGCCTACGTAGGCTTTCCCGGTATCCCCTTTTAAGGGACTCAATTGCCAATCTTGACCCAATTGAAATTCCATCGCCGACCGTCCTTTCCTAAAATTGTCCATAGGTAAAACCCGAGGAACTTATGATTGCACGTAAACCCTACCCACAACTGTTCTCCCGGGAAATTACAAAGTACCCCTATTCTAGCTTCCTAAACAGCCTTCGTCAAGGGACTGTATGTTCCATTTTACAAGTAAGCGCCTGACAATCTTCGCATTTTTTTCAAACGGGCTGGTAAGTAAAGAGTGGAAAAAAGGCCGGTAAAAAGTACAAAACTGCCCAATAACCAAGCTCGGTCCAGCCAATTGTCATAGGCAAAACTGGCTACTAAGGCAAACAAGACTGCGGCTAACATCAATAAACCGGTAAGCAACTGTTGCAACGCGTGCTCTTTTTGTTTTTCCGGTAAAGGATAAAGTTGGGTTAAAATCATGTATTGGAATTGGTTGTACAAAGGTACTAATTGGAAACCAATCAAATACAAAAACAAGCACCCAATTCCGACACTAAACCAGCGTTCAGTGACAAAATACAAAAGCACCGCCCCAATACTCACTAACCGAGCATACAAGCCACCAAATTCAGTTCCTCGCAGTAAACGGTGACTGAACAAATACAAATAACTATGTCCTTGATCTTTAGGAATTAAAGCTAAAAAACCGTCCAAGTATTTTCGTCGTTTCACCGCTGTGGCAATTTGGGGCACATCCGTAAAGAGATTGATAAAACGATAAATTCGTTGCAAACGACGATTTTCAGTTGCGACTAATTTATCCCAGTCTAAAGGTTGTTTCACTCGTTTAAACAAAAATTCTCGGGAAATAAGGGCCAATAAAATTCCCCCCACTAACGCCGTTACAGGAGTAAACAAACTAAGGACTAAAAGAACCGCACTTGCCACCAACCAGAGGCGATAGCTCCGCTTGTACAACCAAGGGCCTTGGAACAATTGATACCGACGTAAATACAAATGGGCTAATTTTAAAGCCCACAAAAGCAAGAACACAGGAAAAAAAGCCCAGAAGCTTTGTCTAGTACTAACTACATACAATGGCATTAAAAAGCCGGCTACCAATAACAAAACAGCAAAAGGAAAGAGACAAGAATAGCGCAGTGCTCTCTTTAAAAAATCTTTCATCTGGGCTTCTTTGGGTAATAAAAAGACAATATCCGCAGGTTTAGCCAGACTGACAAATTCTCCTAAGTGTAAACTTAGTAACAACACTAAAACAACCACAATTTTTCCTGGCAAAAAGCCTTTTGGTAATCCTTTGACTAAATCAGAATAATAAAGCCCCACTCCGCCTAATAAAAAAGTACAAGCTAAGACAAAATGGTCATTAAAGACATAGCGCAAATAACGCATCATCTGCTTTTGATGTCGCTTTAAACGCTGGCTAAAGAGTTCTTTCATTCTTTTTCACCTGCTTCGGCGGTTAAAGTCAAATAGATTTCGTCTAAGGAAGCTCCCTTTAAGTCAAATTCAGCTTGCAAGTCAGCTAATGAGCCTTGCGCGCGAATCTTCCCTTCATGAAGTAAGACAAAGCGGTCACAGTATTTTTCCGCCGTAGCCAAAATATGCGTAGACATCAAAATCGAAGCACCGGTTTCTTTCATTTGATTCATTAATTCTAAAAGAGCGTGAATGGCCAAGGGATCTAAGCCTAAAAAAGGTTCATCAATAATATATAAGGAAGGTTCAATCAAAAAAGCACATAGAACCATCACTTTTTGCTTCATTCCCTTAGAAAAATTAGCAGGAAACCATTCCAGTTTATTGGCTAAACGGAAAGTCTTTAACAAGCTCTCTGCTCGCTTCATGGCGACATCCATGGGAATATCGTAAGCCATGGCAGTGATTTCAATGTGTTCTTTTAACGTTAACTCTTCATACAACACTGGGGTTTCTGGAATATAGCCGATTTGTTTACGATAGCTTGCTGCATCCATGGTCAATGTTTGACCGTTTAGTTTTACACTACCGGTTTGGGGTTGTAATAAACCGATAATTTCTTTAATGGTCGTACTCTTACCGGCACCATTTAAGCCGATAAGTCCCACTAATTCGCCATCATTTACTTGAAAATTTAAATCTTTTAACACCGGAATTTGGCCGTAGCCTCCGGAGAGATGTTCTACTACTAAGGTCATGTTTTTGCCTCCAACTGTTCACTGGCTCTCATTATACCACGAGACGAATAACAAAGAGAACTCTGCAAATCCTGAGAATCCAAGGGAATTGATTCTCACAATCTACCTAAATATGATAAAGTAGAAGAAACAAAAGAAAGAGGGCGTGTTCATTGACCGATTGTATTTTTTGTAAAATTATCAACCAAGAAATTCCTAGTTATAAAGTCTACGAAGATGAGGCAGTTTATGCCTTTCTAGACCTTTCCCAAGCCACCAAAGGCCATACATTAGTAGTACCCAAAAAACACGTAACTGATATTTTTGAATACGATGAAGAATTGGCTGCTACACTCTTTGCTCGGATTCCTAAAATCGCCCGGGCCTTAGAAAAAGCTTTGCCGAATTGCCAAGGAATGAATATTATTAACAATAACAAAGAATTGGCTTACCAATCTGTTTTCCACAGCCATGTGCATTTGATTCCCCGCTATTCAAAAGAAGATGACTTTTCTATCCACTTTGGCAATCACCAAGAACAATACACAGCCGAAGAATTGCAAAGCATTGCCCAAGAAATCAACGCAGCCTTCAATTAATCAGATTGAAATGAGGTGACAGTATGAACGAGTTTCTAAAAGGATTACTCTTTGGGTCAGCAGTAGGAGGGAGCGCCGGACTCTTACTTGCTCCCAGAAGCGGCAACGACACCCGAAAAAAACTTCAGGCTGGCTTAGAAGAAGCTACCGCAACCCAAGAGGATTTAAATCAAAGCCTGGAACGTTTTTCCGAAACCCTGAAAACTACCCAAACTTTAGTGGGGCAGTTGATTCCTGAATTCCAAACCGGCTTACAAAAAGACATCGAAGCTTTCCAGTTTCAAGCCGAACCTCGCATGGCGCAAATAAAAAAACAAGCAGAAGTCATTGAAAGTCATTTACAGGAGCTTGAAGCACCACAATCAGAGACAAAACTTAAGAAAAGTTGAGAAACAAGACAAAACTATGAATTTTATGCGAAACATCCGCGATTCCCTTTTTTTTTGAAATCGGGTTGTGGTATGATTAATCATGTGAAAAATTCGAAATTACAGGAGTGCAAATGCCATTATGAAGAAAAAATTATTGATTGCCGCTCTCACCGGCTTAACCGCTTTAACCTTAGCAGCTTGTTCCAGCGGTTCTAGTGATAAAATTGCGAGCATGAAAGGTTCCACCATTACCGTGGAAGACTTTTATGACCATGTAAAAAATGACGACACCAGTAAACAAGCCGTTCAAGAAATGATCATCTACAAAGTCTTTGAAGATGCATACGGCGACAAAGTTACTGATAAAGAAGTAAACAAACAATTTAACGAAACCAAAAAACAAATGGGCGATCAATTCGAAACTGCTCTTTCTAGTAGCAACTTAACCGAAAAAAGTTACAAAGCGATGATTAAGCAACAATTGGCCTTTAACGCCGGCATGGAAGCCCATGTAGACTTAACAGATGATGATTTGAAAACCGCTTGGGAAAGCTTCCATCCAGAAGTAGAAGTGCAAGTTATGACAGCCGCTAGTGAAGAAGACGCCAAAGCTTTGAAAGAAGCTGTGGAAAAAGATGGCGCAGACTTTGCCAAAATCGCTAAAGAAAACGACAAAAACACTGATACTACTTACAAAGAAGATGGTGGCAAAGCTAAATTTGATTCTCAATCCACTGATTTCTCTTCCACAGTAAAAACAGCAGCTTTTGATTTGAAAGACGGAGAAGTCTCTGATGTGATTTCCGATGTGGACCAAACTTATGGCACCACTACTTACTATATTGTCAAAATGGTGAAAAATACCGGTAAAGGCAATGACATGGACAAATACAAAGATGAATTAAAAGAAATCGCAACAGCGACTTACACTTCTGATTCTACCTTCCAAAACAAAGTTATCGGGGAAGAATTGAAGAAAGCCAATGTGAAGATTACCGATGATACTTTTGCTGATGTCTTGTCTACTTTCATCGACGCGGCTGAAGAAAGTTCCACTGCGGAATCTGATTCTGAAACCGAAGCTAGCACCACTGCTGAGTCTGATTCTGCAACAAGCTCAACTAAAGACAGTGCCACCGCCACTAGCACTGAAGAATCAACTACTGAATCTTCTAAATAAGACGAGTTTACAAAAAAATTCCGCCAAGATGATCTTGGCGGAATTTTTTGCGTTTGTCTATTTCTCTTTCGGCACATAAAAAGAGCGATTGTCCATACCGAAAATTCGGTCGCTATATTCTCCCGGCGTGGTTTGACGGATCGAGGTCAGCATCATTTGCATAGAAGCATCAATATTGTCGATTTGATGTAAAATTTCTGCTTCCATGATTCGTGGGCGTACAGGAGAGCCGTATTCCAATAAGCCATGATGAGATAAAACCATATGACGTAAGACTAGGATATCTTCTTTGTTTTCATCAAATTTCAATGCAACGCAAGCTTTGATGATTTCTTCATCCACCAACACTAAATGACCTACTAAATTACCAGCTAGCGTGTACTCTGTGGACATGGGACCAGATAGTTCCAAGACTTTACCCAAATCGTGGATGATGATTCCGGCATACAACAAGGAACTGTCTAATTCAGGATATTCTTTGACAATGGCTTTGCCTAGACGCAGCATGGATACGGTATGATAAGCCAAACCGCTGGCAAAGGCGTGATGATTGCGTTTAGCTGCCGGAAAGTCGAAAAATTCTTTTTGATACTTGTTTAACAAAAAGCGCACGATACGATTCCAATTGGGATTGGTAATTTCAAACAAGGTCTTATTGATTTCTTCTTCCATCGCTTCTTTTTTCAAAGGCGCCCGTTCCATGTACAAGGTCGGCTCTCCCGGTTCGTCGACTTTTGTTAAGCGCAAATGCAAAATTTTGACTTGAGGATTACCGTTATAAACCTCTCGCTTCCCTTGTAGTGCCACCACTTTTCCCGGCGCAAAACGCGTAATTTCCTCTTCTGAAGCATCCCAAAACTTACCATCAACGGTACCACTCGTGTCCTGAAAAGTAAAAGCGATAAATTTTTTGCCGTTTTTAGCTAAACGTACATCGGCATTTTTGATTAAATAAAATCCTTGAAATTCCTGATCCAGGACTAATTCACGAATTTTTGTCATAGGTAGTTCCTCCTTTTCACTCATTGCAACTTGTCTTAATTAAAAGCAGCTAAGGATTGAACTGGCTGCTGGAAGTCTTGATAATAGCTTACCATTTCTTGGTCAGAAGACAAACAAATGACCTGATAATTTTTGCTAAATTCAGCTAGAAGCTGAGCCAATTGACGTTTTCTTTGGCTGTCATAATGAAGCCAACCGTCGTCGATAATCACAGGACATAAGTTCTTTTTTTGCAAATGCAAATAGCCAAAACGAATCGCCATGATCAACTGATCTTTTGTACCTGTAGATAACTCTTGAATGGACAAACCTTGGTTGTGATCGTCTAGTGCCAGTTGCCCTTCATTAAAGTATAATTTCTCGTAACGACCGTTCGTTAAAATCGACAAGTAATGACCGGCTTGTTGTAACAGCTGAGGCAATTGTTGCTCAGAAAGATCCGTAGCTAAATCTTGCAAGGCTGCCCAGGCGACTTTGCGTGCGCCCCAGTCTACTAATTGCTCCCGTAAGTTTTCTTGTAAATCAGTTGCCTCTTGTCGCAATTCATCTAAAGTGCCATCTTTAGCCAGCGCTTCTAGTTCCAAACTTTGACGCTGTACTTGTTCTAAGAGCGTGGTTTCATTGGCGGCTAGGTCCTTCAATTGGCTTTCTAAATTGTGAATCGTTCTTTGGAGGGTATCCCAATCCAAATTTTCCGGATACAAAGGGCTTAAAACTTCAGTTAGTTCGGCCAAACGACGTGCTTGTTGCTCCTGATTTTGAGCCAGTTGCAGCCGATTAGGAATCTCAGCTAAACTCTCAATAGCAGTCGCTTGTAATAAATCTTGGCTATCAGTCGTTATTTGAGTAATCTTATTCGCTAACTCTTTTCGTTGTTCAGCTAACAGCGTAGTCTTTTGCTGGCTCTGCAATTGCTTTTGCCGGGTCATTTTCTGATCAAACTGCTGAAGACTTTCAAAGCGTCCCACCAAGTCTAATTCTTGCAATGGTAACCAAGCAACTAAAAAGTCAAACTCCTTTAATAAAGCACCATAGGCTTCATCTTGTGCTTGCAAGTCGCTGGTGACCTGCTCTAACTCAGCTAAACTTTGATAATACTGCTGGTAATTTTTTTGGTAGCTGTGACTGTCGGTAATGGGAAGATCAAGCTTGCTCCCTAATACCTGATTAATTGCAGCTACAAGTTCGTTTCGCTTTATTTGTAATGCGGCTGCTTTCTCCACCAAGATTGCCAATTGGCTTTCGTTGTTTTGCTTGAATGCTGGGTCTTTAGTTACATCCGTTTTTTGTAAAATTGCTTGCTGGCGACGATGGTATTCCCAATACGCTCCAAGCAGTCCACAAAGAATGCCGAAGATCCCTAGAAATGCTTTAAATTTGGGCAATATAAGACCTAATAGCAAAAACATCCCGGCCAATACAAAAGAAATAGCGGTCAAAGAAACTTTCGGGCGCTTAATCACAGTTTCTTCAGGATTTTCCGGATCCGGTGTAGTTTCTGTGCTCAACCATTTTTGTTGCAAGTAATTGGCTTGGATTTCTTCATCTAGTTTTCTAAGGTTAGCCATTTGCTGATCCAATTGGGATAAAGAAAGCTGATCTGCGACTGCTACTTGCCAGCCATACTCTCCTTCTAATCTTTGGATTTCTTCTAATAGCTGATCTTGACGAGCTAGTTTTCGTTGGAAATCATCCGTTAAACGCACCCCACTGACTTGTTCTTTTAGCAAATTCTTGATAACGCCCTCGTGTTGTAAGTAAAACTCGTACTGTGGGGTTACCGTCTCAGCAGTTTTGGCTTGGTGATAGTCTTCATCCACTTGTTTTAATTGGGCTTGGAGGCCTTGATATTGTTGAGAAACACTAGTTAATGTCCGCTGTTGAGCACCGGTTAACCTTTGTTTGGTTTGTTCCAGTGTTGAAAGTTGTTGCCATTCTTCGTATTGCTGCCAGTGAAGCTCTTGTTCTTTAGCCTGATTCAATTGGCTCTTTAGCTTCTGAGCCTCCTTACGCTGGGAAGTTAAGTTTTCTTGATCTTGTTGATGATGGGCCAATAAAGACTGGACTTGCGCTTCCTGGGCCTCTTTTTCTTGAATCCGATGATTTAATTGTTGCCACTGACTTAATAATTCATTTAACGGCAAGCGCGATCCTTTGGGACGAAAGAGCTTTTGGTTTTCTTTTTGGTATTGCTGACTTTGTTCCATCAACTGACGGCTACCTGTAATTCCTAAAGAGATCAACACTTGTTGCAACTGATCTTCTTGCAAGTGATCCAGTTGGGATAACTGTTCTTGTTGAAAGGTAAAAACCTCAGAAAACAATGTGGGCGTCAAACCTTTTAGCAAATCTTTTAGCAACTTCTCACCACCGACTTGTTCGCCAATACTCACTTTAGCTTTGCCTTTATCCACTTGTTTATAGCGTTCAATGCGCACTTCTCCCACACCGGCAAATTCAACCCAGAGTTTTCCTCCAAAAGCTGTGCCATCTTTGGGGGTGTAGTCTTTTTGGCGTACTCTCCGTTGGGGAAAACCAAAAAGCAGACATTGGATAAACTGATACAAAGTGGACTTGCCAATTTCATTTGGACCAAACAACAGCTGATTTTGGGGGTGAAAGTCAATTTGCTGTTGTCGGTATTTGCCAAAGCCAGTAATTTCTGCACGAATCAGCTTCATTCTTCTTCCTCCAATAAAAAATCGGTAGCTAAAATATCCGCTGCCTGCTTGAGCACTGCAGCTTGATAATCCTGATCATCTCTTACTAAACTCCCCGCCACCGGATGATCTACTATTTCTTGTAATAAGTCATCAAACACTGGCTGCCCTTGATAAACTTGTAAAATCTGGGCAACTTGTTTTTTAGGTAAAGCAATCTTGTCCGTTGCCAGAGGTGCATTAAGAAATTTCAATGCGGCAATCTGTCTAGGTGGCGTTTTTTGCCACAAAACTTGATTGAGATATGTTTGAAACTCTCCATTTTTTAGGCTGGAACTTTGAAGGTCACTGGATACATTGGCTAAATTTAATTCAATAAAAGTAGCATGAGTTTGGGCTTCAGACAAGTACTCTTCTACAAAGGCCAAAAGTTCTTTTGGGCTTTGACAGCTAGAGACATCTACCACTTTTTTTTGCCACAACCAAGAAGCCACTAAAATAGGCTCGGTTTTACACCTACCTGGACTTAACTCCACATAGGTGACAAAGCCTGCTTCTGTTTCTTTGCGATTATGACCTTGAGGCGTCCCAGGATAGAGAATTGGCGGTTGTTCACTTAAGGTCGTGGGGACATGAATATGCCCCAAAGCCCAGTAGTCATAGCCCTTGGCCTTCATCTCACTTAGCGAAAAAGGCGCATAGTTTTCTCCTTGTAACTCCCCATGATACAGACCAATATGATAAGTCGCCTGACTTCTTTTCGGAAATTCTTTAAGCATATTTTTTCGCACAAAACCTTCTTGATAGCTAAACCCAGTGATTTCATAGTCTTCCCCTGATTGATTGTGGCCCACAAAGCTCCTCACTTGCTCACTGGTGAAGAGAGAAACATTTTCTGGAAAATCAAACCAGTAACGCTCTGCTTGATAGTAGTCATGGTTGCCAAAAATTAAATAAACAGGAATCTGGGCTTTTGCTAACTGACGAAAAGCTGCCATCAACTGATTTTGCGCCTTTAATGAGGGCCGGGATTGGTGGAAGGTATCTCCAGCCAACAACACAAAATCCACTTGACGCTTACAAGCTGCAGCTACCAGATTGTCCAACATCTTTTGGTTTAACTGAGGCAACAATTGTCCTGCCTCAGCAACTAGATTGGATAAGCCTTCAAAACTGCGGTCAAAATGTAAATCTCCCGCATGAATAAAACGTAACATGGTTCCCCCTCATTTCGTAAAACCAAAAGGAATTTTAAGCCTTTTGGGGCAAATTGTCTGGCTCTATTTTATCATTCCCAAGGCATTTCGTCACTTAAATGCGAAAATTTGTTCCCTTTTATTTAAACCGATTCATCAAACCGAACCGCTGTTACAGCAAAAAATAGTGACTTTTCTTCATCATTCGTGCATCTAACCGTTTCTATAACAAAAGAGCCCACTTCGGTATTTCGAAGCAGACTCTTTACGTGAAGTTCTTTATTTACTAATCTTCTGGATTGTACAATTCCCGGATTGGTGTCGTGATGATTCGATTTAGATCATCAAGAACCGTGCTGAAAGCTTGTTCTTTTTGCATCAATTGACCAATGGCTTCTTCATGTTGCACTTTAGTCGCCATTTCTTGCGCTTGTTTTGCGTCTTCTTCTGACATTTCTTCGCCAGCCATCATTTTTTGATGAAGGCTATGTTGCAAGGTTTGAAATTCTTTAAACAGTTCATAGGCTGATTGATTTTCTTTTAATTGAGCAAAAGCGGCACTTAAATCGGTAAACTGTTGTGATTCCCGAATTTCTTTTTCTAATTGGTTAGCTGTATCGTAAATGTTTGCCATGATATTCCCTCACTTTTTAAATGATACTCTTATTGTATCATTATTTAGCGGGATTGAAAGAGCAATCTTTGTGATCTTAGCTTTTGAACATTCGATTTAAAATAAGAAAGGCGGGACCAACTCGTTCCGCTCTCGAAAATGAAGACAGAAACGCTACCCGTTGTTCTTTATCAGCAGTCAATTTTGACTTCATTTCGTAAAAGATCGTTCGCCGTGCCAAACAACTCTATCAAAAAAACGTCTGACAAGATTGTTTTCCTGTCAGACGTTTCTCATTAATTCCCTTGAATTTTTCCCCAAATACTATTGAAAATATCTTTAGTCGTATCTTTGACTTTATTACCAAATTCAGAAAGACCATCTTTGGCTTTGTCCGTGAATTCATCCACTTGTTTCTGCCATTGAGAATCCCCTTCTGAAGATTGTTGTTCTTGGAATTGTTCATTGGTCATCACTTGCCCATCAGTTTGATAGGCATCCACCACTGGGAATTGAGCTGATTTTACATAGGGCATCACATTCGCTGCGGCACTGCCAAAGACTTGTCCAATCACTTCTCCAGAAGAGCCCTCCAGATAATGACTTTCACTGGTTTTTTCAAAGCCGAGCCAAGAAGAAATCACCACATTTGGCGTATAGCCCACCATCCACTGGTCATTTACCTTACTAGCATCGAAGTTGGTTTCTGTGGTCCCGGTTTTTCCGGCCATCACATAACCACCACCTGCCCCTTGTGCAGTTCCGTTAGAAAAAGTCCCTAGAAGCATACTGGTCATTTGGTTGGCCGTTTCTTCAGAGATAATCCGTTCGCCTTTTACTTTGGTATTGTCCACAATGACCGCGCCATTAGCATCGACAATTTTGCGAATGATGTGAGGCTTATAATAAGTACCTCCATTAGCAAAAACGCTGTAAGCCGCCGCCATGGTCAACGGTGATTCGCCTTTTTCCAAACCACCTAAAGCAACTCCGCCCCAGTATTTGTCTTTTTCCGTCAATGTAAGACCGAATTCTTCGGCTTTGTTATAGCCTTTTTCGATTCCAATTTCATGTAACAGCCAAACTGCTGGTGCATTTAAACTCCAAGCCAAAGCTTGATACATAGGAACTTCTCCGGAATAGGTACCACTGTAGTTCTTCACATCATAAAAGTCCAAAGCTTTATCTTGCAAAATGCTATCTGGTTTATAGCCAGCTTCTAAAGCCGGCGTATACACAGTAATCGGCTTAATAGTCGAACCCGGGGAACGTTTCATTTGTGTAGCAAAGTTAAATCCTCTAAAAATATGTTCTCCCCGGCGGCCCACTAAGGCACTCACTCCACCAGAGTTGGGGTCTAACACCACCGAAGCCGATTGAGGCATGGTACCATCTGTGGCATTAGCAGGAAAGATACCTTCTTGAGCATAGGTATTTTCTAATTGTGCTTGCATATCTTGATCTAGCGTGGTGTAAATTTTATAACCTTTATTTAAGATGTCCGCTTCACTTAAGTCATACTCTTCCACTGCTTCGTCAATTACCGCGTCATAGAAGAAAGGATATTTATACCCTTGATCTGACTGACTATAGCCATCATACACATAGTCCCCAATATTAGTAGCGCTGGTTTGGGTTTGTTGTTCTTGAGTGATTACGCCTGTTTCGGCCATCACGCTTAATACAGTATCTCGTCGTTTATTCGCCAATTCCACATTATCAATTGGATTGTAGAGATTTGGCCCTTTTAACATACCAATCAAAGTAGCTGCTTCCCCTAAATCCACATCACTGGCATTGACCCCAAAGTATTTTAGCGCAGCATCTTGCACGCCCCAAACTCCGTTTCCGAAGTAAGAATTGTTCAAATACATCTCCAAAATTTCATCTTTGGTGTACTTCTTTTCGATTTCAATGGCTAAAAACAATTCCTTGGCCTTACGACTAAAGGTCTGATCCAAAGACAGGTAGGCGTTTTTGGCTAATTGCTGGGTGATGGTAGAACCACCACCACCGGAAGTGTCCCGGTTAATCACCATACGCACAGCTGCTCTGGCAATCCCTTTAATATCAAAGCCATGATGGTCATAAAAATTACGATCTTCCGTAGCTACTAACCCCTCTTTAATCGTGGGAGAGATCTGATCCAAACTCACATAAGTCCCTTTTTGAGGTAAGAGTTTGCCAGACTCCTCATCATCCCCATCGTAAATGATGGTGCTACTCTTTAATTCTGTTTCTAGTTGACTGACATTGACTTGCTTGGATAAATAAAATAAATAGCTGGACGTTACTAAAATAGCTACCAATGAAAGCAACAATAAAATCTTATTCACATGATATTTTTTCCAAATTCGTTTCCGAGCTTTATGAAAACGGCTAAGGTAAGGTTTTAGCCATTGCCAAAAATTACCTAATACTTCTTTGGTCTTGGCCCAAAACTTCTGAAAATCCATCGCTGTCTCCTTTCTAACACAGTTTCTGTACCCAAGGCTAAGTGTAGCACCCCCGCGGTCGCCTCACATTGGACTTAGGACTGAGATTCCAATTAACGGCTAAGTATGCTAGCTATTCTAGCATTGAAAGACCTTTTTTTCGTAATAATTTTGTTAAATTTTCTTTTAGTTCTAAAGAAATTGCGCTTTTAAACAGATTCGCTATAATCAAGAAGAACGTTGCGTCACTTTTTGCGCAATTTAGAAAGGAACTCTTATGGAATATACCATTACTTTACCTGAAAACCAAAAGCCCATTTCGTTGCAAGAACTATTCACTGAAGAATGGCTGTTGCCAAAAAAAATGCGCCATCTATTGCGTATGCAAAAAGGCGTGTTGTTAGATGGCAAAGTTGCTGATTTTCATCAGGTGGTCACTACCGGTACTCAAATTACGTTAACCTTAAACGAAGCTGATTATCCCTATCAGCCACTAGCCTTGGGAGATGCGCGTAAGGTACGGGTTTTATTTGAAGATGAACATTTGATTGTGGTGGATAAACCCGCGGGAATTAAAACCCATCCCAACGAGGCAACAGAAAACAACACCATGGCCAATCACTTGGCGGCTTATCTGGCACCAAAAAAAGCACGGCCTTACGTGGTTCACCGCTTAGACACAGATACTAGCGGTGTACTGCTTTTTGCCAAAACGCCACTAGCTTTGCCTTTAATAAGCCGACTGTTAGAAGAAAAGCAAATCTATCGTCGCTATCAAGCAATAGTTACAGGTAATCTTACTCACAGTCAGACGATCACCAAAAAAATCGGCCGCTCTTGCCACGATCGGCGTAAACGAGTCATTGACGAAAATCGGGGCCAAACCGCCATTACCCATGTCGAAGTTCACCATCATAGTTTAAAAGAAAGTCAAGTCTATTGCCAACTGGAAACCGGTCGTACCCATCAAATCAGGGTGCATTTAGCGGCGATTGGCCATCCGATTGTAGGAGATGTGTTATACAATCCTCAAGGCAAACAGGCAAAACGCCTGATGCTACATGCCTATCAGATGACCTTGATACATCCTTTTTCAAAAGAAGTGATTGAAATCGTGACTGAATCTGGGTTGTGGAATTAAGAAAGGCAAAAGAAATTTGTTTTACTCGCTTCGGAATTAAATTAAAAAAAGCTTCAAAACAGCTGCTACGGGCTAGCTGTTCTGAAGCTTTTAGTGATTCTGTTAGGCTTTTGCCACATCTGCTGCCAACATCAAGCAACCTGTAATGCCACTTTTATTTGGCAGTCCCCAGCGAACAATGTATTCACTAGGTTCTGGAGTTTCCATATAGCCATTCATTTGAGCAACATATTGTTGACGAATCTTCAGCAACAAATGATCCTGATTCATCACGCCACCACCTAAAACGATGATTTCTGGAGCCAAGGTTAATGTATAGCTCATCAATGCTTGAGCGATGTAGTAGGCTTGGATGTCCCAAATTGGATGATCTTCTGGTAAATCTTGGCCTTTAATGCCGGTGCGGGCTTCTAATGAAGGGCCAGCTGCCAAACCTTCCAAACAATCGTGGTGATAAGGACAGGTTCCTGCATACGTGTCATCAGGATGACGTTTCACGTGGATATGACCCATTTCTGGATGGTTGATGCCTGAGAAGATTTCGCCGTTGAGCACTACGCCACCGCCAATACCGGTTCCCACAGTTAAATAGACACAGCTTTTTTTGCCTTGGGCTGCTCCCTTTTTGATTTCTCCATAAGCCGCCGCATTCACATCGGTGGTCCAAGCAAAAGGTAAATTAGGATAATGTTCTTTCATATTGCCTAAAAAGTCGTATTGAGCCCAACCTTGTTTCGGTGTAGACAAGACATAGCCATAAGAATCCCGACTTGGATCAATGCCGATAGGTCCAAATGAACCAATTCCCATGGAAACTAATTCAAATTGATCAAAGAATTCAAAAACGCGGGCCAAGGTTTCCTCAGGAGTTGTAGTGGGAATGCTTGTTTCCTCCACAATCTTGAAATTTTCATCGCTGACTGCACAGATAAATTTAGTGCCCCCAGCTTCAATACCACCATAATACTTCATTGTTGTTCCTCCTAGATTTCTTCCCTCGAAATCACGTTGGCAAACAAAATCTCGAGGTATTTCTTCACTGTTTTCTATTTTACCAGAACAAGTAAGGGCTTGCTTGCTTTTTTTAAGCGCAAAATACATAAACTATATACTTCAAAAGCTCTCCTTTATTCTTCCAAGGCTTTCACTTCTGTGGCTGTTAAAGCCCGGTATTCGCCTAATGCCAACTCAGGATCCAATGTCAGATTTCCCATACGAAGACGTTTTAGATACGTTACTTCTTTGCCTACTGCTTGGACCATGCGTTTGACTTGGTGAAATTTGCCTTCCTGTAAAATCAAGCGAATTTCTGAGGTTTCAGTTCCTTCATCCACAGACACAATGGTCAATTGAGCTGGCAGTGTTTCTTCGCCACCGTCGATAACTAGCCCTTTGGCAAAGGCCTGCACATCAGCCGTTGTCATGATGCCATTAACCTGGGCGTAGTATTCTTTTTCCACATGGTGTCGCGGTGACAAGATACGATGAGCCAGAGCGCCATCATTACTTAACAATAAAAAGCCCTCGGTGTCTTTATCCAAACGGCCCACAGGAAATAGGTCTTCTCGAAAATCCTCATCCGCTAACAAGTCCACCACGGTTTCTTCATAATTGTCCACTGTGGCAGAAATTACCCCAGCCGGTTTGTTTAACATATAATAAAAATCCTTTTGATAAGTAATTACCTCTCCATCAAAAGTTACTTGAGCTTTAGTTTCATCAATTTGAGTCTTATCAGAGCGGACCACCTGCCCATCCACTTGTACTAGACCTTTTTTTATAAAACTTTTTACTTCTTTGCGACTACCTAATTGCATATCCGCTAAAAATTTATCTAAACGCATAAGGACCTCCTGTTTTTTCGATTATAACATGAATCATTGACCTCCTTGACAACTTAAGAGACAATGAGCAAAAAAGAAGGAGCGCTAAAAATGGTAAGAGACTTTTCAGTGGAATTAACCACAATTTGTATGATTGAAAATGCCCAAGGAGAAATCTTAGTCCAAGATCGCCAAAAAACAGATTGGCCCGGCTGGACTTTTCCCGGCGGTCATGTAGAAAAAGATGAATCTCTAAAACAAGCTATGATCCGAGAAATCCATGAAGAATGCGGACTGACCATTCGGCCCACATTAATGGGGATTGGGGAAGGGAATCGGGAATTAGCGGGACTTTTCTACGCTCAAGTTGATGCCATAGCTACAGAGGTCAGTGATCATGGGGAACCCCAGTTTTGGGTAGCCAAGTCTGAATTACACCCGGATAAATTAGCAGGAACCTTAGGAAAAGTGTTGCCGATTTTCTTGGGAGAGACTGCTGATAAAACGTTTTATCAAGACAATGCAAAATAAAAGAAATACGCCAGCAATTGTTGGCGTATTTCTTTTATTTCATATGCAATTTTCGGCGGATTTTTCCGGCGGTAGGACCTAAGAGCTTATCGGCTAAGCCAACTTTTAAAGACAAGTAAGTGTAACTTGCCCCCCCGACCAAAACAGTCCCCATAATAATCACAAAAGAACCAATCTTACTATCAGCAGATAAGAAGATGCCTAGAATTTGGCGGGTGACAAAAGCCAAGATAAACATGATCAAACTAATAATCGTAATTAAAACAATTCGACGGAAAGTCAATACCCGGTTAAAGCGTCCCACGCGATACAGCTTCCACAGATTTAATGCGCCGGTTACGCCAAAACCAATCATTGTAGAAATCAGTGGTCCGTAAACTTCAAAAACCCGAATCATGGGATATTGGGTCAACAATTTTACTAAGAAACCAATGACAAAGAACAAGATAGCTGCGCCATTTTCGTACATCCCTTGAAGCATACTAGAGGTAATCGTGTATAAGCCTAAGAATAAGCCCGCAATACAAGCCACTACTAGAACTTCAGCACCTAGCTTACTTGGTGCATAGAAAAGTGTGTTCAATGGATAGGCCAAAACGATTAGTCCCAAAGTTGCTGGAAACATCACAAAAGCAAAGAGTTGCAAATTATTCGAAAGCAATTTCGCGAGCTCTTTGTGTCGCCCTAATGTTTTGGCTTCGGTGATAAGAGGCAATCCCGTTAAAGCCAGGGAAGTTGCTAAACCAATGACTACCATGGTCAACTTATCAGGGTTAGCGCTAAAAATAGAAAAGAGCTTTTGCAACTGAGAAGAAGAATAAGTAGTAAATCCTTGCATAGAACGCACAAAGGTTACTTGATCCACTAATTTGAAAATGGTAATGCCAGTACCAATGATGATAAAAGGAATTGCCTCACGAATGGTTTCCACCACTAGCTCCCGGGTATCTAATTTCACCCGATTGGCACTCATTTCGATTAAGGCATCGTTTCTAGCCTTATTTTTTCGCATGTAATAAATCAAGACCCCAATACTAGCTAAGGCCCCGATAAAAGCCGCAAAGGTGGAATGAATCACAGCTTCTTGATAATTGCCACTGCCCAATTTCATAATGATAAAAGTGGCCAGTAACAAGTAAAAGACCCGGGCAACTTGTTCAACAATTTGAGAGACCGCAAAGGGCATCATCTCGCTTTGTCCTTGGAAATAGCCCCGAACCACACTCATACAAGGTAAAACTAAAATCGCCACACTTAATGAACGAATCACAGGAACTAGTTCTTGGCCACCACCAGAAATCGAGGCTAACCAAGGAGAAGACAGATACATAATCCCTCCCATGACACCACCAAAGACAGCCATCACGCCTAGGGCATTTCTCAAAAGCTTACGACTGACACCATATTCATTTAAAGAATTATAATGAGCAGTTTGTTTGCCCACCGCCGCCGGAATTCCCGCCGTAGAAATCATTAAAAACAGCGCGTAGAAATTATAGCCCATGTTAAACAAGGCATTTGCTTGATAGGCTTCACTACCCATCCAGTAAAACCAAGGCATCACATAAATGGCCCCTAGTAAACGGGAACCGATATTGCCAATGGTCAGCCAAAGAGAACCACGAGCCATGCGCTCCTCATTGGTTAAGGCCTGTTGGGGATGTTTATTTTCAGCCATGTAATTTTCTCCCATTCAAGATTTAGACATATGTCCTATTTTACTAGAAATTTCAGTAGGAACAACCGTTTTTCGAAAGTTTTAACAACTTCCCCGTATTTCTCCTAGTAAATTTCACCAATCTGTCCCCTCTATCCCACTTATGCTATAATGGATAAAGAATTTTTTCAGGAAACGAGGGAGATTTACGTGTCATTAACCCTAGAAATGGTGTACGAC